>NZ_JBHWZS010000051.1:0-37620 GCF_042728155.1 Streptomyces sp. NPDC060209 | reverse complement strand
GTCACCGCGAAGGACCTCCAGGGTTTCGAGGAGAACGGCTTCCTCACCGTCGACCAGCTCGTCACCCCCGACGAGGTGGCCGTCTACCGCGCCGAACTGGACCGGCTCATCGCCGACCCCGCCGTCCGTGCCGACGAACGCTCCATCATCGAGCCGCAGTCGCAGAGCGTGCGCTCCGTCTTCGAGGTCCACAAGCTCAGTCAGGTCTTCGCGAACCTGGTCCGCGACGAGCGTGTCGTGGGCCGGGCCCGCCAGATCCTCGGCTCCGACGTGTACGTCCACCAGTCCAGGATCAACGTCAAGCCGGGCTTCGGCGCCTCGGGCTTCTACTGGCACTCCGACTTCGAGACCTGGCACGCCGAGGACGGTCTGGCCAACATGCGGACCGTGTCCGTCTCGATCGCGCTGACCGAGAACTACGACACCAACGGCGGGCTGATGATCATGCCCGGCTCCCACAAGTCGTTCCTCGGCTGCGCCGGCGAGACACCGAAGGACAACTACAAGAGGTCCCTGCAGATGCAGGACGCCGGCATCCCGTCCGACGAGGCACTGACCAAGATGGCCGACCGCCACGGCATCAAGCTCTTCACGGGCAAGGCCGGCTCGGCGACCTGGTTCGACTGCAACTGCATGCACGGCTCAGGGGACAACATCACCCCCTACGCCCGCAGCAACGTCTTCATCGTGTTCAACAGCGTCGACAACAGGGCAAAGGAGCCCTTCGCGGCCCCCATCCGCCGCCCCGACTTCATCGGAGCACGCGACTTCACACCCGTGAAGTAGGGACGTACGACGGTTCGGGTGGGGCGGGACGCATCGCGCGTCCCGCCCCTTCCGTGTCCCGGGGACCGGCCATCCGCGTCATCGGCCGTCAACGGCCGTCAACGGCTTGGGACGAACTGGCCGCCTCGAGCGATCCGGAGGCGGTCGCGGGCCGGGTCAGTCGCTCGGCTGGGCCGTCGGGGCGGGGCCGCGGCTACGCATCGACAGCGCCATGGCCAGGACCACGAACCAGAACAGGCCCGTGACGGCTCGGGGCAGCTCCCGGAACGCCCCGGCCTCCTCCCCCCGCTCCTAGGGGGTGCATGACGATCTTCCCCACGTGCCCCCTGCGGGCGAGCTCCTCCTGCGCCCGAGCGGCCTGGTCCAGTGGGAACGCCGCGGCGATCACCGGCTGGATCTCGGCGCGACGAGCCAGGTCCATCAGGAGGGCGAAGTGTGTGGGCGTGTGCATCGCGGAGCCGATCACCTGCGCGTTGTGCAGGTAGAGACGGCGCACGTCAAAGGTCACGTCGTACCCGCCGAGCGCGCCGGCGACGACCCACCGGCCACCTTCGCGCAGCAGTGGCAGTGCCTCACTCACCAGGTCCCCGGCGACGACGTCGAGTGCGACGTCGATGCCCTCCGGGGCGGCGGCGCGGATCTGCTCGGCGACGTCTCGTGCGCGGTCGAGGACTTCGTGTGCGCCCGCCTCGCGCACCGCGTCGATCTTGGATCCGCTGCTGATGGCGAGCACCCTCGCACCGCGCGCACGGGCGATCTGAATCAGCGCGATGCCGACACCGCCGGACGCTCCCGAGACCAGAACGGTCTCCCCCTCCCGCAGCCGGCCGCGCTCGATCATGCCCAGCGCCGTGCCGTAGGCGGTCGGCAGTGTCGCGAGCTGATCATCCGTGAGCGGGGATTCCGTCACGTCATGCACACGCTCCGCGGGTGCGGTCACGTACTCGGCGTAACCGCCGTCGCGTTCGCTCCCCATCAGGCCCACCGGGTTCGCATCCGGACCTTCGGTGTCGTAGATCGCCGGGTCGACGACGACCCGTCGACCGACGAGGCTCTCGTCCACGTCGGCGCCGACTGCCACGACCCGGCCGGCCACGTCGGCGCCCTGGATGCGCGGGAAGTCGAGCGGGCCTCGCCAGCCCGACAGTGCCTTCGGGTCTCCCGGACGGCCGTAGGCGCCCTCCCGGGTCCACAGGTCGGTGTTGTTCAGTGCTACCGCGCTGACCTGTACCAGCACCTCTCCTGCCTGCGGGGCAGGCACGGCCACCTCCGTCGGTTCGAGGACCTCCGGGCCCCCGTGCTCTGCGATCCGCACCGCGCGCATGGCCTCGGGCACACCCATCGCTCGACCTCCTCATAGGTATACTGATCTGTAAACACTCTCCACGGTACACCGATCAGTGAAGGAGCGCCCTGTGCAGGAAGCACGGCCCATGACACCGGCCGGCCGGCGCATCGTGGCGGCTGCCGAGGAGCTGTTCTACAACCGCGGAATCACGGCGGTCGGCGTGGATCTGATCGCTGAGCGCTCAGGGGTGACCAAGCGGACCCTGTACAACCGGTTCGGTTCGAAGGACCACCTCGTGGCGGCCTACCTCACACAACGCGACCAGCGCTGGCGGTCACTCGTCCGCGCCGCCGCCGATGCCTGCGACGACCCCGTCGAGGCCGTCACCGCACCTTTCGACGCACTGCGGACCTGGAGCGGGACCAACACCCGTGGATGCGCGTTCATCAACGCACTGGCCGAACTCCCGGACCCCTCGCACCCCGCGCACCTCATCGCCGCCAACCAGAAGCTCTGGCTGCTGAACCTCTTCGAGGAACTCGCCACCGCGGCGGGCTGTTCGGGCCCCGCCACCCTCGCCACCCAGCTCCTCGTACTGCACGAGGGCGCTCTCGCCATGCAGCCGCTCCCGATCGACACCCTTTCGGAAAGCTCTGACCTGGCACGAGCCGTGGTCCGAGCCGTCGCACCACCCCACCGATAAGGAGCGCGGGCGCCGACCGGGGCCGGAGCGACCTCCGCGAGAGCCCCACCCGGCCATCCAACTCACTGGACCTCGGCGTGGGTCAGCGGACACAGTGGCGCCCATGACTTCGCTCGTACAGCACATCACCATCGACTGCGCCGACGCCTACAAGCTCGCCGGTTTCTGGGCCGAGGTCCTCGGTTCCTCCCTGTCCGACGAGGACGAGCCCGGTGACCCCGAGGCCCTCGTCGAGACGCCCCGGGGCACACTGCTCTTCATCTCGGTGCCCGAACCCAAGAGCACCAAGAACCGGATCCACCTCGACCTGCGCCCCGACGGCCGGACCCGCGACGAGGAGGTCGAGAGGCTGCTCGCACTGGGGGCCACGCTGGTGGGCGACCATCGCAAGCCCAACGGCAGGGGCTGGGCGACCCTGGCCGACCCCGAGGGCAACGAGTTCTGTGTGGAGGTCAGTGCCCCGGAACGCGCCGCGCTGACCGGCGCCAGGCTGCCCGTCACCGCCGACGACGTGACGCTGGCGGTACGGCTCGCGGCCGACACCCTCGCGAAGTCCCCGGCCGAGGACTGGCGCGTGCCGGCCGGAGGGCTGACGTGGGACTGCTGGGAGACCGTCGAGCACCTGAGTGACGACCTCTTCGCGTACGCCGTCCAGTTGGGGCCGCGCAGGCCGCCGCAGGACCGTGAGGTGCCGTACCGGTACGCGCCCGAACGCGAGGGCGGTCCCGGGAACTCGATCTTCGCGAACCCGGAGGCGGGAACCGCCGGGCTGCTCCAGACGCTGGAGGCGAGCGGCGCCCTGCTGACCGCGATGGTGCGGACGACCCCTGCGGACGTGCGCTCCCACCACGTGTTCGGACTCTCCGACCCGGAGGGCTTCGCCGCGATGGGCATCGTTGAGACCCTCGTGCACACCTACGACGTCGCCGCCGGGCTGTCGCTCTCCTGGACGCCTCCCCAGGACCTCTGCGACCGGGTGCTGGCCCGGCTGTTCCCCGACGCCCCGGACGACGAGGACCGGTGGACCGTACTCCTGTGGTCCACCGGCCGCGCCGATCTGCCGGGCCGCGACCGTGTCACCTCGTGGAAGTGGCACGGTGCGCCGCTGGACCGGTGATCGGTGCGCGGGCCCCTGAGCTGCGCGGCAGCGACGGATACCGGCCACATCGCGGCCAGTTGCTGCGGTCCGCAGGAGCCTGACCGGGATACGCCGGTAGTGTCCCGGCCATGGAACAGCCGACCAGCACCGCCCTCACCGACCAGGCACCGGCGGACCCTGCGGCAACCGACGACGCCCTGGCCACACAGCCCATCGGGTACTGGAGCGGGCTGGCCCACACGGCCGTCACCCGCCATCTGCGGGACGCCATGGCCAGGATCGACGTCACGCAGCCGCAGTACTGGGTGCTCAACCGGGTGCACGGCGGGTCCGCCCCGCCCACCCGCGAGGAGGTCGTCGCCCAGCTCACACCCCTCGCCGACGGGCCCCAGGACATCTCCCGGGTCGTCGACCAGCTGCTCCACCGGGGCTGGCTCGGCCATGACGGGCAGGGGCTGCACCTCACGGACGACGGGGAGGCCGCCCGGGTGCGGCTGCGTGAGCTGGTGACCGGCCTCCGCGCCGAGGTCCACCAAGGGATCAGCGACGCGGAGTACGTGGCCGCGCTGAAGGTGCTCCGGACGATGGTGGCCAACGTCGAGGGCCCGCGCACCTTCAGCATCTCTCCCCCGCCGCCGACGGGTGTCGCCGGTCCGGTCCGCGCGCGCGTCCCGGACCGGCGGGCACGCCTACCTGTGCGAGAACCAGGCGGCCGCCGGGAGCAGCTTGCCGTTGTAGTCGAACACCGCCTGGTTCTCCCATGCGTTGCCCGACGCCGGGTCGGCCGGGTCCCAGCCGCTGCCGGCCGCGGCGGTCCAGGCCGGCTCCCAGTACACGGCGCCGAGTCCCCTGCCGTTCGGGACGGCCTCGACGACGTTCATGACGTCGCGGAGGTTCGCCGCCTGGCCGGCCGGGGTCGCCGGGTAGCCGGTGACCAGCTGGTCGGCGGTGGCCACGTTGTTCTCCAGGCCGTCGTCGTCGGCGAGCGTGTGGGCGTAGGCGGTCTCGGCGACCATCACCGGCTTCCCGAAGCGGGAGGCCGCGTCGTCGAGGTTGGTCTGGAGCTCGGACAGCGAGCCGTGCCAGTAGCCGTAGTAGGAGAGGGCGATGACGTCGAACGGCACCTTGTACGCCACGGCGTTGTCGAACCACCAGCGGGTACCCGCGTTGTCGCCGCCCTCGGCGAGGTGCAGCGCCACCTTCGTGCCGGAGGAGACCGCCTTGGCGGCGTTCGCCCCGGAGGTGATCAGGCCCGCCAGCTGGGACCAGTTGTCGGTGGAGCCCTCCGGCCAGAGCATTCCGCCGTTGATCTCGTTGCCGATCTGCACCATGTCGGCCGTCGTGCCCTGGGCCTTGAGCGCGTTCAGCACGTCGTAGGTGTGGTCGTAGACGTCGGTGCGCAGCCGGCTGTAGCTGTGGCCGGCCCAGGCGGCGGGCTTGTTCTGCTTGCCGGGGTCGGCCCAGGCGTCGGAGTAGTGGAAGTCGATGAGGATCTTCATGCCGAGGGCCTTGGCCCGCTTGGCCATGGCGAGGACCCGGGCCTTGTCGTTGTAGCCGTCGGCCGGATTCACCCACACCTTGAGGCGTACGTAGTTCATCCCGGAGCTCTTGAGGATGCTCATGGCATCCCCGGCCGTACCGCTCGCGTTGCTGTACGTGGCGCCGTGCGCCTCGTTCTTGGGGAGGGTGGAGAGGTCACCGCCCCTGACGCTCAGCCCGGTCGTTCCCTGGGTGAACGTGATGTCGTCGAAGTTGGCCCACTCCCCCGCGTGCGCGTCGGAGTTGAGGCTGATCGTGCAGGCTCCGCCGGTCACCTTGACGGAGGTGACGAGCCGGATCCAGGCGCCGTTCGACGTCGGGGGCAGGTCGGTGCGCTGCTCGGCGGCGCCGCAGTTGCGCAGGGCGATGAAGGCGGAGTTCTGGCCTCCGCCGGAGCGCACCCAGGCGCTGAGCGTGTACGTGCCGTCGGTGAGGCCGCTCAGATACTGGTAGGTCTCGACCTTGTACGCCGAGGCCGACCAGTGGCTGAGCCGGGTGCTGCCGCCGTGGCCGCCCGCCTCGGTGAAGGAGGCGGCGTTCTGGCCTCCGGCCGAGTACGTCGACCAGCCGGCCGCGCCCGACTCGAAGCCGGTGTTGACGGGGGCGGTGGCCGCGTGGGCGGCCTGGGCCGGGAGCGCGGCGAACACGAGGCCGGATAGTGCGGCCACCGCCCCGGCCGCCTTCGCGCGGGTGTGCGTCGTTCCGTACATCGTCGATGTCCCTTCGACAGTTGTGCGGGATTCCCTGTGGGTGGGCGCCTCAGCCGTCGAGCCGTACGACACGGACCGCGCCCGCCGGAACGGCGAGCTTGTCCACGGCGGGCTCGCCGGTGAGGAGTTCGGTGCCGGGGGCGTCCAACGCCACCGCGGCCTCGGCATCGGTGTGGTTGATCACGAAGAGATAGCTGCCGGTGTCGCCGGTGCGGCGCACGACCTCGACGTCGTACGGCAGGCTCGTGCGGGGCTCGATGCGGCCGTCGGCGGCGGCGCGGTCCAGGACGGCGTCCAGGTCCGGGCCGGAGAGCCGGGTGGAGATGTACCAGGCGGTGCCCTCACCGAGCCGGTTGCGCGTGACGGCGGGGCGGCCGGCCGGGATGCCGTCGGCGTACGACCAGAGCGTCTCGGCGCCGCGCGGGATCACCACGTCCGACCAGAGGTCGCCGGTCAGCTCGGGGCCTTCGGGGGCGCCCTCGGGGGTGATCAGGCGGACGGTCCCGCCCTCACCGAGCGGGGAGAACTCCTCGACCGTCAGCCCGAGTACGTCCCGGAGCGGGCCGGGGTAGGCCCCGGGGTGCACGGCGTCGTCGGTGTCGACGATTCCGGAGAAGTACGAGACGACGAGGGTGCCGCCCTCCTCGACGTACCGGCGCAGATTACGGCCGGTCTCCTCGGTGGCGAGGTAGAGAGCGGGGACGACGACCAGCGGGTAGCCGGAGAGGTCGGCGTCCGGGTGGGCGAAGTCGACGGTGAGGTGGCGGTCGTAGAGCGAGGCGTAGAAGGTGTCGGCCCGCTCGCGGGCGTCGTGCTCCTCGCTCGGGCGCCACTCCAGGCGCTGCGCCCACCAGGACTCCCAGTCCCAGAGCATCGCCACGTCGGCGACGGTCCGGGTGCCCCGGATGCCCTCCAGCAGGCCGAGCCCGGCGCCGAGTGCGCTCACCTCGCGCCAGATCCGCGAGTCGGTGCCGGCGTGCGGGAGCATCGCGGAGTGGAACTTCTCGGCGCCGCGCCGGGACTGCCGCCACTGGAAGAACATCGCGCCCTCCGATCCCCGGGCGACATGGGCGAGGCTGTTGCGGGCCATCTCGCCGGGGCGCTTGGCGGGGTTGCGGGGCTGCCAGTTGACGCCGCTGGTGGAATGCTCCAGCAGCAGCCAGGGCGCGCCGCCGGCCACCGAGCGGGTGAGGTCGGCCGCCATGGCCAGGTTGACGTGGGTGCGGCGGCCGTCGGTGATCAGGTAGTGGTCGTTGGTGACCAGGTCGACCTCGCGGCCCCAGGCCCAGTAGTCGACGGATTCGCACTGGCTGAGTGCGGTCATGAAGTTGGTGGTGACGGGGACACCGGGGGCGAACCGGTGCAGGATGTCGCGTTCGGCGGTGAAGTTCTCCCGCATCGTGGCGTCGGCGAAGCGGGCGTAGTCCAGCTGCTGCGCGGGGTTGCCGACCGTCGGGGTGGTGCGGGGCGGGTCGATGTCGTCGAGCGTCCGGTAGCGCTGACCCCAGAAGGCGGTGCCCCAGGCCTCGTTGACCGCTTCGACCGAGCCGTGCCGGGCGGTGAGCCAGCGGCGGAAGTGCGCGCCGCAGCTGTCGCAGTAGCAGGCGCTGACCGGGACGCCGTACTCGTTGTGGACGTGCCACATCGCGAGGGCGGGGTGGCTCGCGTAGCGGCGGGCGAGCTGTTCGGTGATGCCGGCCGCCGCCGCGCGGTAGGGGGCGGAGCTGTGACAGATGGCGCCGCGTGATCCGAAGGCGTAGCGGACCCCGTCCCGGCTGACCGGAAGGGCTTCGGGGTGGGCGCGGTAGAACCAGGCCGGCGGGGCGACGGTGGGGGTGCCGAGGTCGGCTCGGATGCCGTTGACGTGCAGCAGGTCCATGAGGCGGTCGAGCCAGCCGAAGTCGTAGGTGCCCGGTTCGGGTTCCAGCAGCGCCCAGGAGAAGATCCCGACGCTGACCATGCTCACGCCGGCTTCCCGCATCAGGCGTACGTCCTCGTGCCAGACCTCTTCGGGCCACTGCTCGGGGTTGTAGTCGCCGCCGAAGGCCAACTTGTGCAGGCCGACCGGGTAGGGAGCGGATTCTGAGTGCGGCATGGACAGCTCCTGGCTCTTTTGGACAACTTCTGGGAACGTGCACACACACTCTCGGCGGCGCAGGGCCAACATAACCGCACAGCAACAACCATTGACAAGTGTCGGTTTCGTTTCTCTACTGTGAACGCTCACAGCGCCTTTCCGGCCAGTCCGCCGATGCGTCTGTTCGTCTCGTCAGGGGAGAAACCATGAAATACCGCACCGTCGCGGTGTCCACCGCCGCCGCTCTCGCCGCCACCGCCCTGCTCTCGGGGTGCGGCTCGGACGACGGCGGCGACGAGCCGGCCGCCTCCGGGCCCGCCTCGCTGACCTATTGGGCATGGGCGCCCGGCCTGGACAAGGTCGCCGACATCTGGAACGAGGGCCCTGGCAAGGAGGCGGGCATCACCGTCACGGTGAAGAAGCAGGCCTCGGGCGACGACCTCGTCACCAAGATCATCACGGCGGCGAAGGCGCACAAGGCCCCCGACCTGGTCCAGGCCGAGTACCAGGCACTCCCCACCCTGGTCTCCAACGACGTCCTCGCGGACATATCCGAGGAGGCGGGCGACGCCGAGGGCGAGTTCGCCGACGGGATCTGGCAGCAGGCGACACTCGGCTCGGACGCCCTGTACGCCCTGCCGCAGGACTCCGGCCCGCTGATGTTCTACTACCGCCAGGACCTCTTCAAGCAGTACGGCCTGACCGTCCCGACCACCTGGGACGAGTTCGCCGGGACCGCTCGCGCGCTGAAGGAGAAGGCGCCGGACAAGGACCTCACCACCTTCTCCTCCAACGACTCGGGCCTCTTCGCGGGTCTCGCCCAGCAGGCGGGCGCGAAGTGGTGGACCACGGGCGGCGACAAGTGGAAGGTCGCGATCGACGACCCCGCCACTCAGAAGGTCGCGGACTTCTGGGGCGGCCTGGTCAAGGAGGGGGCCATCGACAACCAGCCGATGTACACCCCGGCCTGGAACAAGGCGCTCAACACCGGCAAGCAGGTCGCCTGGGTCAGCGCCGTCTGGGCACCGGGCACCCTGACCACCGCGGCGCCCGACACGAAGGGCAAGTGGGCGATGGCCCCGCTCCCCCAGTGGACCGCGGGTGAGAACGCCACCGGCAGCTGGGGCGGCTCCTCCACGGCCGTCACCAACGACTCCAAGAACAAGAAGGCCGCCGCCACCTTCGCGAAGTGGCTGAACACGGACCCCACGGCCCTCGCCGCGCTGGTGAAGGAGAGCGGCATCTACCCCGCCGCGACGGCCGCACAGACCGGTGGCGCGCTCTCGAAGGCTCCGGACTACTTCTCCAACCAGCCCGGCTTCTACACCGAGGCCGCCAAGATCGCCCAGGGCACCGCCCCCGCCGCCTGGGGCCCGAACGTCAACGTCGCGTACAGCGCCTTCAAGGACAACTTCGCCGCGGCCGCCAAGGACAAGTCGGACTTCGGCACCGCGCTGACCGCCATGCAGGACGCCACCGTCGCGGACCTGAAGAAGCAGGGCTTCGGGGTCTCGGAGTGACACGCACACCCCGCAGGAAGGCGTACGGGGTCAAGAGCGCCCCGTATGCCTTCCTGGTCCCCGCCACCCTCCTGTTCCTGCTCTTCTTCGCCCTGCCCATCGGCTACGCCGTCTACCTCAGCTTCCGCAGGACCGAGGTCAGGGGACTCGGCCTCGGCAAGGGCGCACGGGACGAGATCTGGGCCGGCCTGTCCAACTACACCGACGCGCTCTCCGACTCGGAGCTGCTGCACGGAGCGCTGCGCATCCTCGGTTACGGCGCGATCGTCGTCCCGGTGATGCTCGGTCTCGCCCTGCTCTTCGCCCTGCTGCTGGACACGGACGGGCTCCGGCTGCGCGGCTTCAGCAGGCTGGCGATCTTCCTGCCGTACGCGATCCCGGGCGTCATCGCCGCGCTGATGTGGGGCTTCCTGTATCTGCCGGACGTCAGCCCCTTCCTGTACCTGCTCGACGCGGTGGGGCTTCCGCAGCCCGATCTGCTGGACGGCGGGCCGCTGTATCTCTCGCTCGCCAACATCGCGGTGTGGGGCGGAACCGGCTTCAACATGATCGTGATCTACACGTCGCTGCGGGCGATCCCCGCCGAGATCTTCGAGGCCGCGCGGCTCGACGGCTGCTCGCAGCTGCAGATCGCGCTGCGGATCAAGATCCCGATGGTGGCGCCGTCCCTGATCCTGACCTTCTTCTTCTCGATCATCGCGACGCTCCAGGTGTTCAGCGAGCCGACCACACTGAAGCCGCTGACCAACTCGCTCTCCACCACGTGGAGTCCGCTGATGAAGGTCTACCAGGACGCCTTCGTCAACAACGACATCCACGCGGCGGCCGCCCAGGCGGTCATCATCGCCCTCGCCACCCTCGCCCTGTCCTTCGGCTTCCTCAGGGCGGCCAACTCCCGTACGAAGCAGGGAGACTCCTGATGAGCACCCAGCCCCTCGCCGCATCCGGCCGCCGGCGCCTCCCGCTCGTTCCGACCGCCGCGCTGCTCCTCGGCGCGCTGTACTGCCTGCTGCCCGTGGCCTGGGTCCTGGTCGCCTCGACGAAGTCCGGCAGCGAGCTGTTCTCCACCTTCACCTTCCTCCCCGGCTCGGGGTTCACCCAGAACGTCGCCGACCTCACGGAGTACCGCGACGGGGTGTACTGGAAGTGGATGGCCAACTCGGCCTTCTACGCCGGGGTGGGCGCGCTGCTCTCCACCGCGGTGTCCGCGGTCTCGGGGTACGCGCTGGCCGTGTACCGCTTCCGCGGCAAGGAGACGGTCTTCAACATCCTGCTCGCCGGGGTGCTGATGCCTCCGGTGATCCTGGCCGTACCGCAGTACCTGCTGCTGGCCGAGGCCGACATGACCGACTCCTACCTCTCGGTGCTGCTGCCGCTGATCCTCTCCCCGTACGGCGTCTACCTCGCCCGGATCTACGCGGCGGCCGCCGTACCGGCCGATGTGATCGAGGCCGGGCGGATGGACGGCGGCGGCGAGTGGCGGATCTTCCGGACCATCGCGCTGCCGATGATGCTGCCGGGGCTGGTGACGGTGTTCCTGTTCCAGTTCGTGGCGGTCTGGAACAACTTCCTCCTGCCGTACATCATGCTCGGCGACGACGAGAAGTTCCCGGTCACCCTGGGGCTCTACACGCTGCTCCAGCAGGGTGCGAACACCCCGGCGCTCTACACGCTGGTCATCACCGGCGCGCTGCTGGCGATCATCCCGCTGATCGCCCTGTTCCTCGTGATCCAGCGGTTCTGGAGCCTCGACCTGCTCTCCGGCGCCGTAAAGTCCTGACAGCTCCTCAACAGGGCTTCCTTTGAAGAAAGATCATGCTTCATGAGCCGCACAGAACAGAACGGCGCGGGACGCCGCCGGCCGCCGACGATCCACGACGTCGCACGGGAGGCCGGGGTCTCCCGGGGCACGGTCTCCCGGGTGCTCAACGGCGGTCACAACGTCAGCCCGGCCGCGCTCGAAGCGGTTCAGTCCGCCATCCGACGGACCGGCTACACCGTGAACCGGCACGCCCGGTCGCTGATCACCGGGCGCTCCGACTCGGTGGCGTTCCTGTTGACCGAGCCACAGGAACGCTTCTTCGAGGACCCGAATTTCAATGTGCTGCTGCGTGGCTGCACCACCGCGCTCGCCGCGCACGACATCCCGCTGCTGCTGATGATCGCCGGTACGGAGGCCGAGCGCCGCCGCAACATGCGCTACATCGCCGGGCACGTGGACGGGGTCCTGCTGGTCTCCAGCCACTCCGGCGACCCGGTCGCCGCCCAGCTGCACGAGGCCGGCGTGCCGCTGGTGGCCTGCGGAAAGCCGCTGGGTCAGGGGTCGAAGGTCAGCTATGTGGCGGCGGACGACCGCAACGGTGCCCGGGACATGGTGCGCTTCCTCCACGAGTCGGGGCGCCGCCGGATCGCCACGGTCACCGGGCCGCTGGACACCCCGGGCGGTGTGGACCGGCTCGCGGGCTACCGCGAGACGCTCGCCGAGTGCGGGCTTCCGGTCGACGAGGCCCTGATCGTGCCGGGCGACTACAGCCGGGCGGGCGGTGAGGCGGCGGCCGCGCTGCTCCTGGAGCGGGCCCCCGACGTGGACGCGGTGTTCGTCGCGTCGGACCTGATGGCACAAGGCGTGCTGGGCACGCTGGAGCGGGCCGGCCGGCGGGTGCCGCAGGACATCGCGGTCGGCGGTTTCGACGACTCGCCGGCGGCGCTCGCGGCCCGGCCCGAGCTGACGACGGTCCGCCAGCCGTGGGACCGGATCAGCGCCGAGATGGTGCGGGTACTGCTCGCGCAGATCGGCGGGGAGGACCCGGCCGCGGTCATCCTCCCCACGGAGCTGGTCCGCCGCGACTCGGCGTGAGGCCGGGGTCCGCCACGGGGGCGGGCAGCCGGAAATTCCGGTGCGTCCCGCTCCTCGCCGCATTAGCCTCGGCGTCCATGCCCATACCTCGTACACGCCCCGGCCTCACGGCCGGTGAACGCAGCCAGCTCGTCGGCTGGCTCGATCTCCAGCGCTCCGTCGTCCAGTGGAAGTGCGAGGGGGTGTCCGAGGAGGACGCGCACCGGTCCGTCCTCCCGGACTCCCCCCTCATGACCGTGGCCGGGATCGTCTCCCATCTGCGCTGGACGGAACACTGCTGGTTCCAGGTGATGTTCCTGAACCACCCGGCGTCGTCCAACCCCCAGTTCGGGGACGCGGACGACGAGGACTTCAGGACCCACGGGGCCCCGCTGTCCCAGCTCCTCCTGGACTACGACCGGGAGTGCGCCGCATCCAACGAGGTCATCGCCGCGCACGAACTGGGCGAGACCGGCCGGAACGGGAAGTTCCGATCCGGCCCGGCCTCGCTGCGCTGGATGGTGCTGCACATGGTCGAGGAGACGGCCCGCCACGCGGGCCACCTCGACACGATCCGTGAACTCCTCGACGGGGAGACCGGCTACTACTGAGCCGGGGCGGCGAGGGGTCCGGGGTCAGACGGTGCCGAGCGCCGGATAGTCGGTGTAGCCCTTCGCGTCGCCGCCGAAGAAGGTCGACGGGTCCGGGGTGTTGAAGGGGCCGCCGGCCTTCAGCCGGGCCGGGAGGTCCGGGTTGGCGAGGAAGAGCGCGCCGTAGGAGATGATGTCGGCGATCCCGTCGTCGACCACCGTGTGGTGCTCGGGACCGGTCGGTCCCTCGGAGAAGACGTTGATGACGAGGGTCCCGGTGAACTTCTTGCGCAGCGCGAGCGTCAGCTCACGGGTTCCTGCCTGCTCCAGCACGTGCAGGTAGGCCAGCCCGAGCGGCTCGAGCTCGGAGACGAGTGCGTTGTAGACGGCGTCCGGCTCGGGCTCCTCGATGCCGTTGTAGGGGTTTCCGGGCGAGATGCGCAGCGCGGTCCGCTCGGCGCCGATCTCGGCGACGACCGCCTTGGTCACCTCGACCGCGAAGCGGATGCGGGCCTGGTCGGAGCCGCCCCACTCGTCCGTGCGCAGGTTGGTGTTGGGGGCCAGGAACTGCTGGATCAGGTAGCCGTTGGCACCGTGCAGCTCGACGCCGTCGAAGCCGGCCTCTATCGCGTTGCGGGAGGCCGTGACGAAGTCGCCGACGGTCTCGCGGATCTCCGCGTCGGTGAGCTCGTGCGGCTCCACGAAGTCCTTCGGTCCCACCTGGGTGTAGACCTGGCCGGGCGCCGCGACCGGAGAGGGCGCCACCGGGACCAGTCCGTCCGGCAGCAGGACGGGGTGGCCGATCCGGCCCGCGTGCATGACCTGGGCGAAGATCCGGCCGCCCGCCGCGTGGACGGAGTCGGTGACCTTGCGCCAGGAGGCGACCTGCTCCGCGCTGTGCAGGCCGGGGGTGGACGGGTATCCCTGACCCACCACGGAGGGCTGGATTCCCTCGGTGATGATCAGCCCGGCAGAGGCGCGCTGGGTGTAGTAGTCGACGGTGAGGTCGGTGGCCGTACCCCCTTCACCGGCCCGGCTGCGGGTCATCGGCGCGAGGGCGATGCGGTTGGAGAGCTGCGTCCCGGAGAGGTCGACGGGATCGAACGCGGTGGTCATGGAAGCCTCCGAGGCATTTACATGGTCGGCCAAGTAATCAGTGCCGGGCCACTGTAACCCATTAATTGGCCGACCAAGGTAAAGTTCATGAGGACGTCACGACCCCGGCAGCCGTCCGGGCCGCGGCACCGCCCCGAGGAGTCCCGATGAAGGCCGACAGCACCGCCCCCGACGATCCCGCCTGCGTCGGCGGGCTGCCGAGCGCGGCGCTCGGCGGCCCCGTCAGCCATGCCGTCTCACGGGTCGCCAGGCTGCACAGGTTCACGGCGGGCAAGATGCTCAAGAGGCTCGGGCTCTACCCGGGGCAGGAGTTCCTGATGATGCACCTGTGGGAGACCGGGTCGGTCCGTCAGGCCGAGCTGATCAAGGCCATGGACCTCGACCCGTCCACCGTCACCAAGATGCTCCAGCGGCTCGAACAGGCCGGGCACGTGCGCCGCCGCCCCGACCCGGACGACCGGCGGGCCGTCCTGGTCGAGGCGACCGACGAGAGCTGCGCCCTGCACGACGAGGTGCGCAGCGCCTGGACGGGCCTGGAGGAGTACACCCTCGCGGGGCTCGACCCGGCCGAGCGCGCGGAGCTGACCCGGCTGCTCGCCAAGGTGGAGGGGAACCTCTGCTACGAGGCCGGGGACTGCCCCTCTCAGTAGGTCAGCCGGACAGCACGTCCAGGGCGCGGTCGACGTCTGCCTCCGTGTTGTACAGGTGGAAGGCCGCCCTCAGGTTCCCCGCCCGCGCCGAGACCATCACCCCGGCCTCGGCCAGGTCGGGCTCCCGGCCGCCCAGTCCGGGTACGGCGACGATCGCGGAGGTGCCGGGCACCGCCTCGTGCCCGAGCGATGCCAGCCCCTCCCGGAAGCGGGCGGCGAGCCCGGTGGCGTGGGCGTACACGGCGTCCACCCCGACCCCGTCCAGCAGGTCCAGGGACTGCTCGGCCCCGTGATAGGCGAGGAACGCGACCGGTTCGTCGAAGCGCCTGGCGTCCACGGCGAGCTCCTCGACCGGCCCGTACGTGCTGTTCCAGCGGTCCTCGGCCGCGACCCAGCCCGCGTAGAGCGCCGGCACGGTCTTCTGCGCATCCTCGGTCACGGTCAGGAACGACGTGCCCCGGGGGCACAGCAGGAACTTGAACCCGCCGGTGACGGTGTAGTCGTACGGCCCCGCGTCCAGCGGCAGCCATCCGGCCGACTGGCTGGCGTCCAGCAGTGTGCGGGCGCCGTGCGCGGCCGCGGCCGTTCGGATCGCGTCCAGGTCGGCGACCCGGCCGTCGGCGGACTGGACGGCCGAGAAGGCGACGAGCGCGGTCCCGGGTCGCACGGCGTCGGCCAGCTCCGTCAGGGGGACGTAGCGCATCTTCAGATCGCCGCGCACGGCGAAGGGGCTGACGACCGAGCTGAACTCACGTGTCGGCGCGAGGACTTCGGCGCCCGCCGGGAGGGAGGCGGCGACCAGCCCCACATGGGCGGCGACGGAGCCGCCGACGGCCACCCGCGCGGGCGCGACACCGGCGATCCTGGCGAAGCCGGCGCGGGCGGAGTCCACCGATTCGAAGCTGCCCGCACCGCCCCGGATGCCCGCGGCGCACTCGTCGGCCAGCGCCTTGACCGCCTCGACGGCACGACGCGGCAGCAGACCGCAGCTGGAGGTGTTGAGGTAGGTGGTCTCAAATGCGAATTCGTTGACCCTGGCCTGATCGATCGCAGAAGTCTCCATGCGGGACAGCCTGACGGCCGCTCAACCCCACGTCAATCACGTAAGTTTGAGCGGCGCGCCCAAGAAATCCTTATACGCGCTGGTCGGAAGCGCCCGCTCCGGGCACTTCGCAGGACCCGTCCGCGTCGCAGGCCGCGGCGTCCCCTCCGACCGGGGTGAGTCCGGGAACCTCGCGGTCCTTCCAAGCCTGCTCCAGGGCCTGGACGAAGACCTCCGCGGGCTGCCCGCCGGAGATTCCGTAGCGCCGGTCGAGCACGAAGAACGGCACGGCGTTGGCGCCCAGCTCGGCGGCCTCGCGCTCATCGGCCCTTACGTCGTCGGCGTACGCAGCGGGGTCGGCCAGTACCGCACGCGCCTCGTCGGCGTCGAGCCCGGCCTCGACGGCCAGGTCGGCCAGCACCGCGTCGTCGAAGACCGAGCGCTCCTCGGCGAAATTCGCCCGGTACACGAGTGCCAGCAGCTCGTCCTGGCGTCCGCGGGCCTTGGCGAGGTGGAGCAGCCGGTGGATGTCGAAGGTGTTGCCGTGGTCGCGCCCCTCGGTGCGGTAGCCGAGCCCTTCGGCCTGCGCGTTCGCCGCGACGTTGGCCTCCATCCCCCGGGCCTGCTCGGGGGTGCGGCCGTACTTCTGCGCCAGCATGTCGATGACCTGCTCGGTGTCGCCCTTGGCCCGGCCCGGGTCGAGCTCGAAGGAGCGGTGGACCACCTCGACCTCGTCACGGTGGGCGAACCCGGCCAGCCCCTTCTCGAAGCGGGCCTTTCCGACATAACACCACGGGCAGGCGATGTCGCTCCATATCTCGACGCGCATGACTCTTCTACTCTCCACCTCTGCCGAACCGGTGCGGAGGGAGCCTCCGCCGCCCGTTCAACGTGCGGACGCGGCGGCTGATTCCCGGTGCCGCACGTGATCCCGGCGGCGCCGGACGCAGACCTGGCCTGCTGACGGGTCCGTCCGGCCTGACGCCGGACGGGCCCGTCGGCCGACGGCCGGTCCCTCAGTGGTCCGCGCAGCACGGAGTGGGGTCGGGCACCTCGAACGGGACCAGGGTGCCGCCCACCGCGGGCATCGCGGCGAGGACCAGCTCGCCGTCCTGCCACTGCGGGCGGACGAACTCCCGGGTGACGAGGCGGGTCGCGGGGTCCGGCCCGTCCGGCCTGCCGAGGACCCGGACCCGCTCGATCGCCGACCGGCTCACCAGCTCGGCGACCGTGAGGGTGCCCGTCAGGGCGGCGGCACCCGGATACAGCACCGCACGCCCGGCGTGGTCCCAGGCGCCCTCCGTCACCCGGTACCCCTGGCTCGTGAGCCGTGCCCGGACGGCCTCCACGACGGCCTCGGACCCGGCGGCGAGGGACAGCGCCACCCGCGGCCGGTCGCCGTCCCGCACCAGGTGGGTGCAGCCGAACGCGTCCTCGGGGAAGCCGACGTCGGCAGCGATGTCCCGGAGCAGGTCGTCGGCCTCCCGTAGTCCGGTCAGGGAGGTGTCGATGCCGATGGCGTACGGCGGCGGGGTCATGCCGGCAGGACCCAGACCGGGTTGGAGTAGAACCACAGGTCACGCCACGGGTCGGCGTCACCGACGACATCGATGGCCGGGCCCGCCGGGTCCACGGAGGCGCCCATCGCGCCGACGGCGGAGCGGTTGCCGTCGGTGCCGCGCAGACGGAGGTAGACCGGGTGGTCGACGCGGCCCAGGTCGTAGGTGAGGCGGACGGTGCCGGTGGACTTGTTCACCTCGTACGACTTCACGACCCTGGCGCTCGGAGCCGTGAAGGTGTCCTTGTCCTTCACCGCCCCGGTGACATCGCCCTGGATGACGTCGACGCGGGCCAGGGTGGGCCGGAAGCCGGCCCAGTTGGGGCCGCCGGCCGCTGCCACGTCCACGGTGAGGGTGACACGGGTGCCCTTCTTGACCTGGAGGGCGCCGCCGAGGGTCGCCCAGCGGCTGCCGCCGGACACCCGGACGTCCAGACCGCTGATCAGCTGGCCGTGGTCGACCCAGACGCGGCCGGCGCGGATGCCGTCCATGACGGCGGCGTAGGAGAAGTCCTCGGCGCCGACGTGGGTGCGGCTGTAGTAGCCGGGCCAGTAGTCGTTCTCTGTGACGTCGATCCGTCCGCCGTAGACCGGGTCGTCGTAGCGGCCGGCGGTGTTGAAGTCGCCGCCACCGCGGACGGCGGTGTCGCCGTAGACCTGGTGAGAGTCCGAGTTGGCGGTGATCCACCACGGCTTGCCCTCGGCGAGCAGGCTGTCCCACAGGCCGCCGACGGTGGCGGTCATCCAGTCGAAGCCGCCCCAGGTGCGGTAGCTCTCCAGCGGGTAGCCGGCGAAGGAGTCGCTGCCGGGGCTGTTGTTGTAGATGCCGCGGGCCCCGCCGGGGCCGAGCGGCTTGGGCAGTCCGCCCGCCTGGTGGCCCGGGGCGCCCTCGAAGCCGACGGCGATGCGGTGGCTGCCGGGGGTGGCGTCGCGCCAGGCGCGGATCTCGTGCGGGGAGTCGATGCCCTTGCGCGCCGGGTGGTTGGCGAGCATCAGGGCGTCCTTGACCTTGCGCCGGGCGACCTGCTCGGAGAGGAAGGTCAGGCCGGCGATGGCGAGCGCCTCGTTGGCGGGCGTCGAGCCGGTGGCGGCCTTGACGGCTCCGTCGTAGCCGGTCTCGAACTGCTTGAGGACGGAGACCTCGTTCCTGCCCGGGTGCACGAAGACGGTGCCGTGCTCGGCGGCCGGGATGTTCCACTCCAGGCCCTGGAAGACGAGGGTGTCCTCGTAGGCGGAACGCGCTGCCTGGATGTCCGGGTTGACCTTCTCCACACCGATCTTGGCGTGCGTGCCGCTGCCGTGGTCGGTGATGACCAGCCAGTCCATGCCGTGCCGTGCGCCCTGGCGGACCTGGTCGACGACGCGGTACTTGCCGTCGCTGCTGTACTGCGTGTGGATGTGGTGGTCGCCCGCCAACCACAGGAAGCCCTTGCCGCCGCGGCGGGAGCGTGAGTCGGCGTGGGCGGGGGCGGTCGCCGCGCCGGCCAGCACGCTGCTCGCGGCCACACCGGCGCCGAGCAGACCCGCCCGGCGCAGCAGGCTGCGACGGGACTGCTGCTCGGAGTTCAGCGCCTCGTCGGGGACGGAGGTGTCGAACGCCGCGGGCAGGGGCGCCGCCTCGTGCTGGTGGTCATGGTGGTGACCGTGGTCGTGCTCGTGGTGATGGCCGTGTCCCATGACGCTCCTCGTGGCTGGTCGCCGCCCGCTGCGGCTGGTGCTGCCGGCCTCGCGTGGGGTGCGTGGGCCGCATGAGGAGATTCGCCGTAGAAGATGAACCTTGAACGACTTTCGTACGGGTGCCAGGCGTATCCGGCACGACCAGTCGCCGGAGGGCTCTGTTTCCCTTCACCGGCGCGGTGGGCGCCGCGCCCGGCCTCCCCGGGACCGCCCGACGCAAGCAGGCGCGGTGCAAAGGGTGACCAGGCTTCCGCGATCGGCGCGGTCCTGCCGGCCGTGACCGTGCCGGCGACGGCCCGACCGGGAAGGGGCGGATAGGACGGATTCCGACCTGTTCACTTCCTAGGCTGCGCGCATGACTCCAGAGACCGAAGGCATCCTGAACGCCCTTCGGGAGGCGCGAGAGCTCCTCCTCATCACCGTGCGGGACATCACGGACGCGCAGCTCACCGAGCGGTCCACGGTGAGCGAGCTGACGCTCGGCGGCATCCTGAACCACCTCACCCGGGGCGAGCTGGTCTGGACGCGCATTCTCGCCGACGCCAACGGCCTGACCCCTGACGGCATGTGGGACATGAACCAGTACCAGGCACCGGCCGGCGCCACGGTCACCGGCCTGCGCACGGCGTACGAGGAGGCCGCCCGCGCCACCGACGAAGCCGCCGCGAAGGCTTACCCGGACGCGGAGGTCCCCTTGCCGGAGACGCCCTGGGAGCCCGGGGTGGTGCGCCACTGGCCGGTACGCAGGATCCTGCTGCACCTCCTCCAGGAGACGGCCCAGCACACCGGGCACGCGGACATCGTCCGCGAGGCGATCGACGGCGCGAACAGCACGGCGCGGCGGGGGTAGGCACCGGTCCGCGCTCGCGCACACGCGTCCAGGAGGCGGGGGCCGCGTCCGCTCTCAGTCCATGCTGCCGTCGTCGTCGGCCGGGCGCGCCGAGGGCCGGTCGCGCGTGCCGAGGGCCCTTTCGGCGGCCCGGAGGTGGTGTGCGACCGGGCCGAAGGAGACGAGGCCGCTGCCGGCGCCTGCCGACTCGTCGGCGGCTGCGGCGAGTTCGTCGCGGGCGCGGCGCAGTACCGGCTCGTGTCCGACGGCCGCCGCCGCCCGGGCGAGTACACACCAGAGCGCCTCCTGGAGGAGGTCGTGCGGAGGGCGGGGTGCCACCGTGAGCGCTTGCCGGGCCTGCTCCGTGGAACCCGACGCGGCCAGCATCAGGGGGTCGAGCCACGGCCGGTAGGGACCGGCGTCGAGGCGGGCGAAGTCGTCGGGGTCGGGCAGGGCGTCGCCGCGCATGACCGGAACCAGCGCGACGAGGACGGCCGCTCCCCGGGTGAGGCCGGGCATGCCGCAGTTCGCGGTCGTTTCGAGAAGCTGCGCGTACCGGGGGCGGGCCGCCGTCCAGCCGTCGGTCTCGCAGGTGCGCAGGGCCTGGTACCAGGACGTGAACACCCCCGCGAGTGGCCGTTCGTTGCGGTGCGCGAGCCGGTCGATCTCCTCGGCCTCGGCGTCCGCCGCCGCGAGGTCGCCCAGTCCGGCGAGGGCCTGGAGGCGGACAAGGCGTCCCAGGACCTCGTGACCGGGCAGCTGGTGGTCGACGGCCAGCCGGGCCAGTTCACCGCCGAGCGCATCACGGCGGGCGGCCGATCCGCACATGGCGAACGACTGCATGAAAGCGCCGTTGAGAGCGAACGCGAGCAGCGCGGGGTCTGCGAGGCGCCGGGCGAGGCCGACGGCCTCTTCGGCGGCGCGTTCGGCTCGCAGCCGCCATGGTTCGGCGGCGGGAGCGTCCGCCGCCCGGGGAAGCGGAGCGTCGGCGGCGGCGTCGCCGCGTGACTCGACCGCGACGACCGACAGCAGCCGGGCGCGCAGCACGACGGGTCCGCCTGGGCCGAGCCGGGCGGCGGTGCGGGCGGCGGCCCGGGACAACTCGCCGGCGGCCGCGGGGTCATCGGCGCGGGTCCACACCGCAGGCACGTCGTAGGAGCCGATGATCCTGGCCGCCAGCTCGGTGTCGCCCGTGGTCTCGGCCGCCGCGACCAGGTCACGCCGGTGCTCGCGCGCCTCCTCCAGACCGTCGGCGCCGGTCACCGCGAGATCCCGCAGCAGGCCGGCGGTGGCGTGCAGCCGGGCCCGGGACCGGGCGGGCACCGAGCGCTCCCACGCGGCCGCCGCACGGTCCCAGACCCCGTCCGTCGTCCCGGCCGGCTCGGTCGCGGAGCCGGCCGTGCCGCTGAGGACGCGCGCCTCGGCACGGGCCAGCGCGGGGCCGGGGCCGCGTCCGCCAGGCCCACCGGCAAGCGCGCCGCGGGCATGACGCAGGGTCTCCAGGGCCTCACCATGCCGCCCGGACCGGTCCAGCGCGGTCACCAGCAGGACCCAGCCGTCCTCCCGGCCCGGGTGCGCGGCGACGTGGGCCCGCAGGTCGGCGACGGCGTCGCGGGCGGCGCCGGTCGCCAGCAGGGCGTCGGCGTGCCGCTCGACCGCGTCGAGGCGGAGCGCCTCCAGCCGGGCCTGTTCGGCGGCGGCCCAGGCGACGCCGGGAAAGTCCGCCAGGACCGGTCCCCGCCACAGGGCGAGTGCCTCGTCCCACAGGGCGACCGCCGCGTGCGGTGGCGCTCCGGCGGCCCGCGCGGCGGTGTCCTCGAACCGCCAGGCGTCCACCGCCTCGCGTCCGGCGCGCAGGACGTAGCCGGGGCCGTCGGTGACCAGCAGACCGGACGGCTGCCTGGGCGGACGGCCCGGTTCCAGGGAACGGCGCAGGGCCGCCACGAAGGTGCGGACCGCACCGACCGCGCCGGCCGGGGGTTCTTCGTCCCACAGATCCGCGACGAGCCTGCCGACCGGCACCACCCTGTTGCGGGCGATCAGCAGCCGTCCGAGCACCTCCCGGTGACGGGGCGCGCCGAGCGGGAGCGGTGTGCCGTCCGAGTCCCGGGCGGCCACGGGTCCCAGCAGTCCGAACTCCACGCCCACGGCACGGTCCCTTCGCGGGCGGCGCCGTCTCCCGCGGGTGCCGCGTGCTCACTCATCGATCGCTGATCCGGGGGCCGCAGCCTGGGTGACGTCCCCGGACGACCGGACCGCGAGGCCCGGAACGTCCACTCTGCCACGAACAGCAGGAGCCGCTGTGACACACCCGAGCATCCCCGGTTTCACCGAGCACCGCGTGCGGGTCGACGACGACGTGACGCTGAACGCCGCCGTCGGCGGCACCGGCAGCCCGGTCGTCCTGCTGCACGGTTTTCCCCAGACCCACCTGATGTGGCGGCACGTCGCCGCCGACCTCGCCGCCGACCACACCGTCATCTGCCCCGACCTGCGTGGGTACGGCGCCAGCGACAAGCCCGCCGGGACCGGCCCCGAGATCTACTCCAAGCGGACCATGGCCCGCGACATCGTCCGACTCGCCGCCGAGCTGGGGCACGACCGCTTCACCCTGGCCGGTCACGACCGCGGCGCCCTGGTCGCCTTCCGAGCCGCCATGGACCACCCCGGCACGGTGTCCCGGGCGCTCTTCCTCGACGTCCTGCCGACCCTCGACATGTGGGGCGCTCTCAGCGGGGTCTCCGGCGCGGTCGGCTTCCACCTCTATCTGATGGCCCAGGCCCCCGGCCTGCCGGAAGAGATGATCCAGGCGTCCGCCGACACCTTCTTCGCCCACTTCCTCGACGCGTGGACCGACACCCCCGACGCGATCCCCGCGGAAGTCCGCCGCCACTACCTCGACGCCTCCGCGGCGGCCGTGCCCTCCATCGTCGCCGACTACCGCGCCTCCGCCGGCGTGGACGTGGACCACGACGCCGCCGACCGCGAGGCGGGCAGCCGTCTGGCCATGCCGGTCACCGTTCTCCAGCAGGACTGGGGCGCCGCGCTCGGTTACCACGCCCAGGGCCTGTGGAGCGCCTGGGCCGGGGACCTGCGGCACCGCACGGTCTCCTGCGGTCACTTCATGGCTGAGGAGGACCCGAAGCTGATCGCCGACGAGATCCGCGCCCTCGCCGAGCGCTGACGAAACCGCCGCTCCCTCCTCCTCCCGCCGCCGGGGCAAACGGGCGGCGGGAGGGAGGGTGCGTCCGCTTCCCCGCAGGGTGACCGGTTCGCCGGCACAGCGGTCGAGGAAGGAACGGCCGGGCCGGTCAGCCGCCGGCGGGTGCGGCGTACCTGGCCTCCATCCGTTCCGAAGAAAGGAGCCACCTCGAACGCGGCAGTACGCGCGGCCATCGAGATCACCCCGGCCGCCGGCACGAACGAGCGGATCATCGACATCACCACGACGGGACGCCGCACCGGCCGCCCCCCGCCGCATCGAGATCTTCTTCTACCGGGCCATGGGCGAGACGTACCTGTGCAGCGGCGCCTCTGGCCGCCCCACAAGCTGGTACGCCAACCTCCTGGCACATCCGGACTTCACCTTCCACCTGAAGCACGGGATCCGCGCAGACCTGGCGGCCCGCGCCACCCCCGTCACGGGCCAGGAAGAGCGCCGCCGGATCCTCACCGAGATCGTCACCGACCTCAACCAGCCACACAACCCCGGCACCATCGCCCAGCCCACCCACGTGCGGGACTGGCTGAACAGCCGACTGGCGCGCATCGACTTCCTCTGACAGTGCATTCGACCCTCTCAGTACCGCCAACTCCTGCCTGCGCGGCAGCACCCTGTCCGTGACCGAGGCGAAGCCCCGTCGGGGCACGACTGCCAGAACCGATGTCACCATCCAATTGGGGCCCTCCACCCCGGAGGGCCCCAACTCGTGTTCGGCGGGGACGAAGCCAGGTGTGCCCGACCCCCGGCATCGCTCACCTCGGCCGGTCCACGCCGCCCGGCATCGGCCTACCCCTGCCCCTGGCCCGGACAGGTCCGGCAACCGGCCACGTCACTCCGGTCCCGGTCGACGAGCAAATCCGGGATGTTTCTGGATTCCGGACCGATCTCGGCCCACACGGTCTTCCCGGACGGCGGGAAGGGCCGTACGCCCCAGTCCGCGGCGAGCGCGTCCACGAGCGCCATCCCGAGGCCGCCCGCACGCCGGGAGGGGAGGCGCTCCCCGCGCGGGTCGGTGACCTCGATCCTGAGACCGGTGCCCGGCAGCTGCACGAGCGTGAGCCGGAAACCCCGCCCTTCCAGGCGCCCGTACCGAACCGCGTTGGAGGCCAGCTCCGCGACCACGAGAGCGGCGGCGTCGGTGGCCTCGCCGTCACGGAGCCATCCCCATGAGACGAGCTGCTCCACCGTCAGCAACCGCCCGAGCCTGGCCCCTCGCCGGGTGGCGCTGAGCAACTGGGTGAACTGTTGTGCGGCCATGGGGATGTGTACGGATTCGCTCTTCACACCACTCAGCGTGGCCGCGTAACCGTACGCTTACCAGGGGTGATGGCGGTACGTGACGAGCATGTACCGGTACGCACGGCGACGGGTACCGGAGGTACCGGTGGTTCTGGACGACACGATCGGCGACGACGACGGTTCGGCGGAGGCGGCGGACCTGTTCCGGGTCGTCGGCCGCCAGATCCGGCTGCTCAGGGAACGGGCGGGCCTCACCCAGCGAGAGCTCGGTGAGCGGCTCGGCTACAGCGAAGACCTCATCCGGTCCCTGGAACGGGGGCGTCGCACGGCCCAGCCGGAATTCCTCGACGCGGCCGACGAGTTGCTCGGCGCCGACGGGCTTCTGCGGGCCGCGAAGGACGACATGGCCAGGGCGAGGGCACGGGCGAGGGTGAAGCATCCGGCGTGGTTCCGGGATTACGCGCGGCTGGAGGCGGATGCGGTGGAGATCAACTTCTTCAGCACCCTGACGTTTCCGGGCCTTCTTCAGACGGAGGGCTATGCGCGCACCACATTCATGTCGCGACAGCCATTGCTGGACGAGACAACCATCGAGCAGCGTGTCAGCGCGCGACTGGCGCGGCAGGAGACACTCACCAGGTGGCCGTCACCGATGGTCAGCGCAGTCATCGACGAGTCCGTACTGCGCAGGTCGGTCGGCGGGCACGAGGTTCGCATCGGTCAGCTCAAGCACATGCAGTACCTCGCCCGGCTACGCAGCACGACGATCCAGGTGCTCCCCATGGCCTGTGAGGACCACTCCGCCCTGGAGGGCCCGTTCATCCTGCTCACACCGAGGGGGAGGCAACAACTCGCCTACCTAGAGGTGCAGAGCACGAACCGACTGGTCACCGACGCCGAAGAGGTACGTATTCTGGCCGCACGATACGGAAGCATTCGCGGTCAGGCCCTCAGCCCTCACGAGTCCCTGGCGCTGATCGAGGAGTTGCTGGGAGAGCGATGAGCACCGAAAACAGGGCGGCCACCGAGCTCGACTGGTTCAGGAGCAGCTACAGCGCCGGTGACGGCGGCGAGTGCGTCGAGGTCGCCACCACGGCCCGCGCCGTCCTCGTCCGCGACTCGAAGGACGTCGCCCGTCCCCACCTGACCGTCGCCCCCGCCCGCTGGGCGCACTTCGTGCGGTACGCCGCCGGGTCCTGAAGGCGTAGGTGGTGCGCAGCCCGCGTCCGGGCCGCGCACCACCTCACCGTGCGTCAGATCTTGCCTGCGCCCGCCCCCGCGGTCACCGAGGCGGCGACGGAGGAAGCGGATTCGGCAGTGTAGCTGTAGGGCGGGGTGGTGAAGGAGCCGCCCTGCGAGATCTCCACCGCCGCGCCGCCCAGATCGTTGCCCCGCTGCACGGCGTAGCCGTCCTCGTCACTGCTGCGGTTGGTGGTCACGGCCACCTTCGTGTCGCGGAAGACGTTGTTCTCGACCAGCATCTGTGCGCCCATCCGGGAGTGCGCACCCGTGTCCGCGCCCTCGACGAGGTTGTTGTAGACGTGCCCCGTGCCGAAGCGGAGGCTGGGGATGCGCGAGAAGACGTTCTGGAAGTGGTTGTGGTGGTACGTCACCTTGAGGTGCCCCGAGTCCTCGTCCTCGTTGTTGTCGCTGTGCCCGACGAGGCTTCCCTTGTAGTGGTTCTTGAAGGTGTTCCAGGAGACGGTGACGTTGTCGGAGGCGTGCGTGATGTCCAGCAGGCCGTCGTAGTAGTCCTTGTCGTGGTCGCGGTCCGCGGAGAAGGAGTTGTGGTCGATCCAGACCTTGGTGGACTCCTGCACGGTGATGCCGTCGGAGGGGGCGAGCGGCTTGCTGATGTTGAGGTTACGGATGACGATGTTCGTCTCGCTCTTGAGCCGCAGGCCGCCACCGGTGAACCCGGACGACGAGCCCACGCCGAGCACGGTGGTGTTGGAGCCGATGTCGACCTGGCCGCTCAGCGAGATCAGTCCGCTCACCTTGACGGTCTTGGCGGTGTCACCCGCGACGGCCGACTTGAACGCGGCCAGGCTGGTGACGGTCACGGCGGAGGCGGTGCCGCCGCCGGTCGTGCCGGCGCCGAAACCGATGGGGCCGGCATCGGCGGCGCCCGCGGAGTTGGGGAGCGCGGCGACGGTGAGGGACGCGACGGCGGCGGCTGCAGCCAGCACCGCGATGCGGCTTCGACGGCCGCGGAGACGGTTGCGCATGGGGGGATCCCTTTCTCGGTACGACGAAGTGCGAGTGCACTCATGGGTCGTCACCGGGAGCCCACGGGTTGCCGGGCCGAGGCAACGAATTCACGTATGTGGGAAGGTGCTTCGGTATGTGACCGGGCAGGGTTCGGGATCAGGGGCGTCGGGACCTGGGGCCGGGCCACCCGGGAGGAGCAGCCGGAAGGTGCACCCTTCGCCGGGACCGGTGTCGAGTTCCAGGCGGCCTCCGTGGGCCTCCGCGATCGTCGAGGCGATGGCGAGGCCGAGGCCGGAGCCGCTGTCGCGCGGGGTGCCGGAAGCCGGTTGTGCGCGGTAGAAGCGGTCGAAGACCTGGTGGGCGTCCTGGGGCACCAGACCGGGGCCGTCGTCGGCGACCTCGATGACGTGGGCCGGGGCGCCGGAGGGCAGGGGCGGATTGGCGCTGGTACGGCCGGGGCGGTCGGCGCCTCCGGTACGTGGCCCGACGCGCAGGCTCCCGACACGCACTTGGAGCCGGGTGCCCGGCGGGGTGTGGGTGCAGGCGTTGTCCAGGAGGTTGGACAGCACCTGGGCGAGCTGGTGGGGATCGCCGGAGCCCTCCACGACATCGAGCTCTCCCGGGTCGTCGGCGCCGCCCGCCCCGAGCGGGGCGAGGGTGACGCGCCGCCCGGGGTGGCGTACGGCCGTGGCGGCGATGCCGTCGGCTGCCAGCGAGAGCAGGTCGACGGGCCCGTGCTCGGTGCTGGGGGCGTCGCCGAGCTTGGCCAGCAGGAAGAGGCTGTCGACCAGGCGGCTCATGCGGTCGGCGTTCTGCGCGATGAGCTCATGGGCCTCGCGTCGACGGCTCGCGGACATGTGCGGGTCGTGCAGCAGGAGTTCGGCGAAGCCCTGGAGGGAGGTCAGCGGGGTGCGCAGTTCGTGCCCGGCGTCCGCCATGAAGCGGCGCAGCCTGCGCTCGGTCCTGTCCTTGCGGTGCAGTGCCGCACGCAGCTGGTCCAGCATGGTGTTGAGGGCGATACCGAGGCGGCCGACCTCCGTGTCCGGGCTGGTGTCGGTGACGTTCTGTTCGAGCTCACCGTTGGTGATGCTCCGGGCGGTGTGCTCGACACGGGTCAGCGGCCGGAGGCCGAGGCGCACGGCGGCGCTGCCCAGCAGCATCACTCCCGCCGCGGTGACCGCCCCGACGGCCAGGCTGAACCAGAGCAGCCTGGCCGTCGCTTCCTGCACGGTGTCCAGAGGCAGGGCGACGACCGCGCGCATGCCGTCGGGTCCCGAGTCGGCGACCACGCGCCAGTCGCCGTCGCCGTCCTCGGCGGGCACCGTGGCCGGATGCCCGTCCGCGGGCCGGCCCGCACCGATCGTGCGGTCGAGGCGTGGCTCGCTCGGGCCGCTGCCGAGTGAGTCCGGCAGCAACCGGCCCTCGGCGTCGTAGAAGTAGACGCGGAAGTCCGAGGGAAGGACCTCATGGGCGGGTGGCCGGCGGTCGGGTGCGGTGCCCGCGGCGATGTCCCGGTAGACGGGCGACGGCGGACGGAAGTCGGTGAGCCGGTCGTCGACCTGCCCGATGAGCCAGGAGCGCATGAGGGTCAGTCCGGTGGCCTGGCACACGAGCACCGCCGCGGTGGCGAGGACCGTGGCGATCAGTACCAGCCGGGTGCGCAGCGAGCGGGGGCGCAGGCGCCTCGGTGTACCTCTCACGCCGTTTCGTCCCGCGGGAGGCGCAGGCAGTATCCGACGCCCCGCACGGTGTGGATGAGCAGTGGTCCGGTGCGGTCGATCTTGCGGCGCAGGTTCTTGATGTAGGTGTCGACGATGCGGGTGTCACCGGCGAAGTCGTGGTGCCAGACCCTTTGGAGGATCTGCTGCTTCTCGAACACCTTCTCGGGCTGCGCCATGAGGCAGGCCAGCAGCCGGAACTCCGTCGGTGACAGCGGGACCCGCTGCCCGGCGCGGGACACCTCGTGTGCCTCTTCGTCGAGGGTGAGGTCGGCGTAGCGCAGGGGCGGGCGCTCGGCGGGCGGTGCCGTGCGCGGTCCGGCGCTGCGGCGGAGGATGGCGCGCACCCGCAGCAGGACTTCCTGGACGTGGAACGGCTTGGTGACGTAGTCGTCCCCTCCCGAGCTGAGGCCGATGATGCGGTCCTCGACCTCGGTGCGCGCGGTGAGGAAGAGGACCGGGGTGTAGATGCCCCGGGCGCGCAGTTCGCGCGTCACTGTGAAGCCGTCGGTGTCGGGGAGCATCACGTCCAGCACGATCATGTCCGGCCCGCAGCGGCCCGTCTCGGACAGGGCGTCCTGGCCGGTCCCGGCCGAGGCGACGGCGTAGCCGGCGGCGTGCAGGGCGGACGTGAGCAGGGTGCGGATACTCGGGTCGTCCTCGACGACCAGAACGGTGTGCCGGGCTGATGCGGCCATCACGGCTGGGGTTCACCTCGGGTGGTACGGGCCGTTCAGGCACCGGCCGGGGCCGGCCGGGCCGAGCGGGAGGGTCTTCACGGTACGGAACTCGCGGGACACCGCTGATACGCGGGTGTGCCGGCGCCCCGGACCGGATCGGGGGGAATCCGTGTCCGGGGCATGGTCACCCGGTTACCTCCGTGTCCTTCGCCAGGGCCTCGGTGCGCGCGGTGACGGTCGTGCGCAGCGTGGCGACGGCCTTCTTCAGGCCGGCCGCGTCGACACCGGCCCTCTGGGCCTGGCCGGCGATGTCGTCCAGCGCCTCGGCCGCCGTACCGGAACCGAAGAACTTCTCGTACAGCTCGCTGTACGCCTTCTTGTACGGGGCGTCGAAGGCGTCGAGCTCCAGGAAGCGTTCCTTCAGCGCGTGTCCCGACATCCCGCCCGGCATGCCTCCGCCCTGACCGCCCGCGGCCTGGCCGTCCTCGCCCTGGTCCTCTCCCGCCGCACCTCCGGGGAAGCCGCCTTGGGGGCCGCCTTCGCCGGTGCCGCCCGGCATGCCTTCCGGCGCGCCTTCGGGAGGAGCGGGCATGTCGCCCTGGCCTTGAGCGGCTCCGCCCTGGCCTTGGGCGGCTCCGCCCTGGGCTGCCTCGTCGCCTCCCTGCGTGCCTGCGGCCGCGCCTCCGGGGCGGCCGCCTCCCATGCTCGTCTGGTCGTCCGGCCCCGCCTCGGTGTCTCCGCTGAAGGTGAGGTTGTAGTCCCATCCGAGGACGGAGAACTTCTTCGTGTCCAGGTCGTACCAGAGCAGGTAGTTCTTACCGGGCCCTGCCATGTCGTCGAAGTTCATCAGCAGGTTCTGCGTGGCGACGTACTTGGCGAACGACTCGACGTCGACGTGCTTGTCGAGGTCTGCGGCGAACTCCTCGTCCGACGCCTCGTCCACCCACTTGATGAACTTCATGACGGGTTCGAGGTCCTGGCTTCCGACCTTGTTCAGCTGCCGGAAGGACGCCTCGTAGTCGGATGGGTCGTCACCCTGGTAGGCGAAACTGCCGCCCGCCCTCGCCTTGTACAGGACCCCGTTGCCGTCGACGGCCTCGGCGTACTCGGTGTCGGGGTTCTCGACCATGAGCCTGGTGACGGCCGGACGGTTGTTGACGGCCACCGTGGTGAAGCCGTACCGCTCGGCCGTCTCCCCGCTCTCGTCCGTGAGCGACAGCGCCAGGGCCTCGTTCAGCGGGACCTGCTCGTCGGCTCCCGGGCGCAGCGAGATCTCCCGCTCGCCCTGGTAGGCGCGGCCCTCGACGTATTCGTCGATCTTGATGAGCCAGGGGAGCTCCTCCGGCTTCTCGGCGGAGAGGTTGTACTGCGTCATGCCTCCTCCCCCGCCCGCACGACCCGCGCCGCCCGCGGCGTCCGCACCGCCCGCGGTACCAGCGCCGCCCGCGGTAGCCGCACCCTCGGTGCCGGTCCCACCTGCGGTCCCGGCACCGCCCGCGGCAGCCGCACCACCGGCGGTACCCGCACCGCCCGCGGCGCCAGGACCGCCGCCGTTCGCGGCCTGGCCGCGGTCCTGGCCCCCGCCGCCCTGTTGCTGCTGCGGGGCGCCCTGCCCGGCCCCGCCGGGCATCCGGCCGCCACCGGCTCCGCCCTGGGTGCCGCGCAGGGACATCAGGGTGGAGTTCCCCTTCAGACGGATACCGACGTCCGCCAGGTAGACCCCGTCGATGGTGAGGTCGGCCGAGATGGAGTCCTTGGTCCCCTCGTCCTCGAACTCCTTCATCATCTTGTCGAAGTCGGTCTGCTGGTACGACAGCTGGATCGAGTGCTTGACCGTGGTGTCGTACAGACCGACCGTGCCCTTGACGTCGTCGGTGATCGTGTCGGCCTCGACCTGCGAGGCCGACGTGACGTACGGCGAGATGCGGGCGTCACCGAAGGCGTACACCATGACGGCCAGGCCCAGGCACAGCGCTCCGGCCGGCTTCCAGTGGTGCCGCAGCCGCACCGGGAGGCGGTCCCTCAGCCGACGCCGGCGAACCGGCGGCGTACCGCCGCTCACGCTCATCACAGGTCGGTCGTGTCGTAACCGGTCAGCACCGTCACCCGCTGCCCGGAGGTGCGCTCCTGCAGGGCCGTGACGAGGTCCCCGGGTTCGGTGCCCTTCTTCATCCGCACGGTGTAGAACACCTCGTTAAGGGCTCCACCGCGAATCGTCTCCGTGCTGACCAGCTCGAACTCGCTGGTGTACTTGATCAGCACGTCACGGATGGCCGGTGTGTAGTCCTCGCCCGCGGGGACCTGGACCTTGACGACCTGGCGCTGGACGTTCAGGGCGAACCAGTTGAACTTGAACATCACGAGGATCACGACGCAGATCACGACGGCGCCGACGGCGGCCAGCGTGTAGAAGCGGGCGCCGCAGGCCATGCCTATGGCCATCGCCAGGAAGATGAAGCCGACGTCCCTCGTCTCCTTCACCGCGTTCCTGAACCGGACGACGGACAACGCGCCGACCAGGGAGAACGCCCGCGCCAGGTTCGAGCCGACCACCAGCATGATCAGGGCGACGATCATGCCGACGATGACCAGCGTCTGGACGTAGGACTGGCTGTAGGAGACGTTGCGGTGCGTGTACCGGTAGGTGTAACCGATCACCGTGCTCAGGATGAACGACAGCGCCATGGCGGCGACCACGTCGGCGACGCTGAACGTCCCGCTGAGTTCCTGCAGATCGAAGTTCACTGTGCTCCTGCTTTCACCGGCGCGTACGGCGCCGCCGGCTGCCCCAGCGGCAGTCGGGTGTGGGGGGTGGGCGGCGGACAGTCCGCCTCGTGGACGTGGAAGACCGACCTGGGCGCCAGGCCGAAGGCCTCGATGGACTGCACGTACTTGCTGATGCGCACCAGGTTCAGATTCCGGCGCGCGGCCAGGTCCGTGATCCAGTGCGGTGTGCGCTCGTTGACCTTGATCTCCATCACCGTCATGTGGGGCGGGATGGTGAACCGGTTCTCCGGCGTGGCGGTCCCGAAGTGGAAGTCGCGGTCCCGGCCCCGGATCCGCCGGTCGAAGGTGACCCGCAGTCCTGTGTCGGAAGCGCGGCCGACCAGCGCCTCGCGCTGGTATCCGGTGATCGCCGTCGGCCGGAGGTTCAGCCGGATGACGAGGTCGAGCACCTCCTGGACGAAGGCGCTCTCCCTGGGCGAGTGCTCGACCATCTCCCGCGCGTCGCACAGCCTTCTGGCGGTGGCGTACGGCAGGGTGATGCGCCGCTTCTGCGTCACACGGTTCACCCGCTGCTTGATCTCCACGCACACCGGCGACTCGTCGGTGACGCCGTCGAGATCGCCGTAGTGCCGGATCCGCAGCTTGCGCCGGAACTTGAGGCCTTCGATCTTCTCCCAGTAGAACCGCAGCTCGGGGCTGTCGTAGTACAGGCTCCAGACCCCGTAACCGCCCACCGGGCTGTTCAGGTCCCGGTCCATCCGCTCGCCGAGCTCCTCGCGGATCTCGGCGGCCTGCTCGACGGGCACGAGGTACTTCAGCTCGAACCGGTTGAACGCGTGCAGTCTGCTCGCCACGTGCAGCGGCTGGTCACCCTCGGGGGCCGGGGCGTCGCCGTCCCGGGACCCAGGGGGTGCGGCCATGTCGGGTCGCGACACCATGCGCCTCCTTGCGTCTACGTGCCGGACCGGGCCGGCACGGACACGCAATCAAGGCCGCATGAGGAAGCCGTGAGAAACACGGGTTGATTGCAGGAGGATCCAGGGTGACGTACAGGTGAACATCAGGCGGCACACGGCAGACCGGGGCCCCACGGACGAAGGGCCCGGAATCCTCTCGGATCCGGGCCCTTCGCGGGTGTACGGGGTCGTCAGCTGCCGTCGCGCAGGTCGCCGGGGCCGGTGGGCCGGAAGGCGATCCGGTCGAACGTCACCGTGCAGCCGTCACCGGTGGGCGACTGGGCGAGGAAGCCGATACGGGCGGCGGCCCGCTCCTCCTCCGTGCCGAGGGTGAACAGCCGGACGAAGGTCCACCGCTCCCCGTCCGGCGAGGCGTGGAAGGCGAAGGAGCTGCCGATGCGGCTGAGCCGCAGCCAGCTGCTGTTGCCCTCCACGACGGCGGAGTTCACGTCGTCGGAGTGGCCCCGGGTGACCACGGTGCAGATCGTCGGACGTTCGGGCGAGAGCTCAAGGCAGAGCTTCGCCCACTCCCGCTCCCCCACGTGGAGGTAGAGCACCCCCGCGTCGAAGGCGGCGGCGAAACCGACGCTCACCCGGGCGATCAGCTGGAAGTCGCCCTCCGGGGCGGGGCCCAGCAGGCGGGGTGCGTCGGACGCGGGCTCCAGGCTGTCGCCGCCGGGCGGAACGAAGCGGTCCTGCTTCGCCCCCGCCGATCCGGTCAGGGCGCCTTCCTCGTACGCCCATCCGCCGTCGGGGCCCACCGGCTCCAGGACGAAGGGCAGCTCAGGGACGTGTACGGCCGTCATGCGCGGCGCCCGTCGACCCGGCGCGGCAGGTTCTGCGGGTTGTCCTCGCGGAGCTCCGGCGGCAGCAGCGCCTCGGGCGTCGACTGGTAGCTGACGGGGCGCAGCCAGCGCTCGATCGCGGTGGCGCCGACCGAGGTGGAGGTGGAGGTGGTGGCCGGGTAGGGGCCGCCGTGGTGCTGGGCGGGAGCGACGGCGACGCCGGTCGGCCAGCCGTTGACCAGGACGCGTCCGGCCACCGGGGTGAGCTCGGCCAGCAGTCCGGCGGCGCTGCCGTCGGCCTCCTCCGTGGCGATCTGGAGGGTGGCGGTGAGGTTGCCCGGCAGGCGGGACAGCACGGCGGTGATCTCGTCCGCGGAGTCGTAGCGGGCGACGACGGTGACCGGGCCGAAGCACTCCTCCAGGAGCGCGTCGTGCGGCCCCTCCTGGACGAGACGCCGCGCCGGCACGGTGAGGAAGCCCGCGGAGACCGTGTGCTCGCCTCCGGCGCCCGGGGTGACCGGGGCCTCCACGTCCGGGAGAGCGGCCCGTTCGGCCACTCCGTGGACGAAGGCGTCGCGCATCCGGTGGTCGAGCATGACCCCGGCGCCCGTACCGCTCACCGTCTCGGTCAGCGACTTCAGCAGCTGGTCGCCCGCCTCGCCGGACGGGGCGAACACGAAGCCGGGCTTGGTGCAGAACTGTCCGGCGCCCATGGTCATCGAGCCGCCGAGGCCGGCACCGATCTGCTCACCGCGCTCGGCGGCCGCCGCCTCGGTGACGACGACGGGGTTGAGCGAACCGAGCTCTCCGTGGAAGGGGATCGGGGTGGGGCGGGCCGCCGCGGCGTCGAACAGGGCACGGCCACCGCGGATCGAGCCGGTGAAGCCGGCGGCGGAGACGAGCGGGTGCTTCACCAGCTCGACACCCGCCTCGAAACCGTGGACGACGGTCAGGACGTCCTCGGGCAGCCCGTGCTGCGCCGCGGCCCTGCGCAGGATCGAGGCGCAGATCTCCGAGGTCGCGGGGTGGTCGGGGTGCGCCTTGACGACGACCGGGCAGCCCGCGGCCAGCGCGCTCGCGGTGTCGCCGCCGGGGACGGAGAACGCGAGCGGGAAGTTGCTGGCGGCGTAGACGGCGACGACGCCGAGCGGGATCTTGTAGCGGCGCAGGTCCGGCCAGGGCGGGGTCCGGCTGCCGTCCTCGTGGTCGATGTGGATGTCGAGGTAGGCACCCTCGTCGACGACCTCCGCGAAGGCCCGCAGCTGGGCGGCCGTGCGTGCGAGCTCGCCGGTCAGCCGGGCGGGGCCGAGCGCGGTCTCCGCGTCGGCGGCCTCGATGACGTGTTCCTGGGCCTCGGCGAGCAGGTCGGCCGCGGTGCGGAGGAACGCGGCGCGCACGATGCGGTCGGCCAGCGCTCCGCGGACGGCGTGCGCCGCCCGGACCGCACGGTCGACCTCCTCCGCTGTAGCCTCCACCGCAACCTGCTCACGCGGGTTCCCCGTTCGGGGGTCGACGCTCCAGACTGGTGCTGCTGCCACCGTATTTCCTTCCGGTCCACTGCCACACAGGAGAAGTTGTTCGGTATTCTGAACAGCGTTCCTGAACGTGAATACACAGGAACTCTATTTCCGGGCGCTCAGTGTTGGCAAGAAGTCGCAGGGTCGTACAAGAAGGCTGGAAGGGGCATAAAGCATGTCGGTTGGCGAGTCCGGTGGGGCACAGGTCAAGTCCGCTGTAAGGACGGTGGAACTCCTCGAATACTTCGCGGGGCGACCCGGTATGCACTCGCTGGCCGCCGTGCAGGAGGCCGTCGGCTACCCCAAGTCCAGCCTCTACATGCTGCTGCGCACGCTGGTGGAGCTCGGCTGGGTGGAGACCGACGCCACGGGCACGCGCTACGGGATCGGCGTACGGGCCCTGCTCGTCGGCACCTCGTACATCGACGGCGACGAGGTCGTCGCCGCCGCCCGGCCCACCCTGGACCGGCTCTCCGACGACACCACGGAGACGATCCACCTGGCCCGGCTGGACGGGACGAACGTGGTGTATCTCGCCACCCGGCAGTCCCAGCACTATCTGCGCCCCTTCACCCGCGTCGGCCGCCGGCTGCCCGCGCACTCCACCTCGCTCGGCAAGGCGCTCCTGGCGACCCACAGCGACGAGCAGGTCCGCAAGATGCTGCCCGAGACGCTGCCGGCGCTCACCGAGCACACCCTCACCGACCGCGAGAAGCTGATCGAGGAACTGCACGTCATCCGCGAGCAGGGGTTCGCCGTGGACCGCGAGGAGAACACCCTGGGGTTGCGCTGCTTCGGCGTCGCGATCCCGTACCGCACTCCCTCGCGCGACGCGATCAGCTGCTCGGTGCCGGTCGCCCGGCTCACACCGGCGCACGAGCAGATGGTGAAGGACGCCCTGTTCGACGCACGCGACCGGCTCGCCCTCGCGACCCGCAGGCTCTGAGCACCCGGCGGGCCGCCCCCGGGCAGTCCGGAGCGCCTGAAGCGGTGCGCCTGAGAACACGGTGAGAAGGAACACGAACGGGAACGTCCCCGACGCCCCCGTTCGTCCCTCCAGCGGGATGAACAAGACGATCAGGCGCGCTTCGGTCTTCTGTCTGCTCATGGTGCTCGCCCTGCTGGTGCGGGCGACCTGGGTGCAGGGGTACGAGGCACGGGCGCTCGCAGACGACGACCACAACCGGCGGAACACCATCGCGCAGTACGCGCAGCCGCTCGGTGACATCATCGTGGCCGGCTCGCCGGTCACCGGTTCGAAGGAGACGGACGGCGACGACCTCCGCTACAAACGCACCTACACCCAGGGCGATCTGTACGCGTCGGTCACCGGGTACAGCTCGCAGGCCTACGGCGCCACCCAGCTCGAAGGCATCTACAGCGATGTCCTCGACGGCACCGACGACCGGCTGAAGAATCCCGCCGATGTGCTCACCGGCGAGCAGACGGACCCCGGCGATGTGCTGACGACCATCGACCCGGACGTGCAGAAGGCCGCCTACGAGGCGCTCGGGGACGACCGGGGCGCGGCGGTCGCGATGGACCCGGAGACCGGGCGGATCCTGGGCATGGTGTCCTCGCCCTCGTACGACCCCTCCGACATCAGCGGGACGACGGACGGCGACGCCTGGCAGAAGCTGCTCGACGACAAGAGCAAGCCGCTGGTCAACCGGGCGCTGCGGCAGCCGCTGCCGCCCGGCTCGACGTTCAAGCTGGTCGTGGCCTCGGCGGCACTGGAGAACGGTCTGTACGGCTCGGTCGACGAGCCCACCGACAGCCCCGATCCGTACACCCTGCCGAACACGAGCACGGTCCTGTCGAACGAGAACCCCTCGGCCCCCTGCGAGAACGCCACGCTGCGCACCGCGCTCCAGTACTCCTGCAACAACGTCTTCGCGAAGGTCGCGGCCGATCTGGGCCAGGACAAGCTGAAGGCGATGGCGGACGCCTTCGGCTTCGACACCGAGAAGCTCGACGTGCCGGTGCGGGCGTCGCAGAGCGTGTATCCGAGCGGTATGGACAAGGCGCAGACGGCGCTGACCGGCATCGGGCAGTTCGAGGTGACCGCGACCCCGATGCAGATGGCCATGGTCTCGTCGGCCCTCGCCAACGGCGGTGAGCTGGCCTCACCGCACATGGTCTCCAAGGTGACGGACTCCGACGGTTCCACGCTGGAGGAGTTCCCTGACGGCGACACCGAGCGGGTCGTGAAGGAGTCGACGGCCGAGCAGCTGCGGAGCGCGATGGTCACCGTCGTGGAGAAGGGGACCGGCAGCAACGCGAAGATCGACGGCGCCGAGGTGGGTGGAAAGACGGGGACCGCGCAGAACGGCGTGGACAACAGCAACACCCCGTACGCCTGGTTCACCTCGTACGCGACGGACGACTCCACCGGCAAGCAGGTCGCGGTCGCGGTGGTGGTCGAGGACTCCGGGGCGGCCCGCTCCGAGGTCAGCGGCAACGGGCTGGCCGCGCCGATCGCTCAGAAGATGATGAAGGCGGCCCTGAAGGGATGAGCGGGTCCGCTGCCACCGCCCGGCGGGG
>NZ_JBHWZS010000050.1:0-37867 GCF_042728155.1 Streptomyces sp. NPDC060209 | reverse complement strand
GTCCGGGAGCCGTGCGGTGTTTCCTTGTGGGGTTCCGGCACGCGGAGAGTGTTGGCATTTGGTGTCGACCGACCCGTTGCGCGGCATCACATCAGCCCCATAGGTTCCACGCTGGAATGGAGTGGGAGCGCTCCCAGTTTTGCCCTGCCGAGGTCCTGCCCGGCGCCTCGGCTCTACCGAAGGGACATCATGAAGAGCCCCGTCCGCTTTCTCCGGTCCATACGCACCCGAGCCGTAGCCTTATGCGTGGCGCTGGCCTCGTGCGCTGCCCTCGCCACGGCGACCGCGCCCGCGCACGCCGACCCCCTGCTCTGCCAGCAGTACGGTACGGCCGTCATCCAGGGCAAGTACGTGGTGCAGAACAACCGCTGGGGTACCGCGGAGGAGCAGTGCGTCGACGTGACGGCGAACGGCTTCGACGTGACCCGGGCCGAGGGCTCGGTGCCGACGAACGGTGCGCCCAAGTCGTACCCGTCCGTCTTCAACGGCTGCCACTACACGAACTGCTCGCCAGGGACCCGGCTTCCGGCCCGGCTCAGCTCGATCAGCAGCGCGCCGACCAGCATCACCTACGAGTACGTCGACAACGCCGTCTATGACGCCGCCTACGACATCTGGCTCGACCCCACGCCCCGCACGGACGGCGTGAACCGCACCGAGATCATGATCTGGTTCAACCGGGTGGGCCCCGTCCAGCCGGTGGGCTCCAGGACCGGAACGGCCACGGTCGCCGGACGCCTCTGGGAGGTGTGGACGGGCAACAACGGAGGCAACGACGTGATCTCGTTCGTGGCGCCGTCCGCGATCACGAGCTGGAGCTTCGACGTCATGGACTTCGTCGACGAGACGGTGGCCCGCGGCATGGCGCAGGCATCCTGGTACCTCACCAGCGTCCAGGCCGGGTTCGAACCGTGGCAGGGAGGCGCGGGGCTCGCCGTCAACTCCTTCTCCTCGGCCGTCGAGACCGGGGGCGGAACCGGCGGTCCGAGCGAGCCGGAGACGCCCGGGGCATGCCGGGTGAGCTACACGGCGAATTCATGGTCGGGCGGCTTCACCGCCGACGTAAAGGTCACCAACACCGGTACCACGCCCGTCGACGGCTGGGAACTGGGCTTCACGTTGCCGCCGGGCCAGACGATCACCCAGGCGTGGAACGCGACGCTCACCCCGGCCTCCGGAACGGTGCGAGCGGTCAACGCCGCGTTCAACGGGCGGATCGCCGCGGGCGGCAGCCAGTCCTTCGGCTTCCAGGGCGCCTATTCCGGTACCTACGCCGAGGCCGCGCGGTTCACGCTCAACGGGGCGGCCTGCACGGTGACCTGAGCCCGCGTGCGACCGGCCCGCACCGGCCGCCCCTCCCTACGGGGGCGCCGGTGCGGGCCGCTCAGGCCTTCCGGTAGCCGTACGCGTCCGTGGCCGCCGCCTCCACGGTCTCCAGATCGCCCCCGGCCGAGGCCGTCACCAGCGCGGCGATCGCGCCCTCCACGAACGGGGCGTCCACCAGCCGTGCCCCGTCGGGCAGTTCGTCGCCCTCCGCCAGCATGGACTTCACCGTGAGCACCGCGCTCCCGAGGTCCACGAGCAGCGCCACCCCGGCACCCCTGTCGACCTCCCGAGCCGCCTCGGCGATCAGTTCCGAACTCGTCCCCAGGCCGCCGGCCGAGGTGCCTCCTGCCGCCGCCATCGGTGCCGTCGCACCACCGGCCGCCAGCCCTCTGGCCAGCTCGACGACGGCTTCCGCCACCGGCCGGCTGTGTGAGACCAGCACGATCCCGACCTGCTTCTCCTCGCTCATGCCTCGCCTCCACCGCTCGGCTCCGCGGCCTCGGCGAGTGCCCCGACCAGCAGCGCCGCCGAAGCGGCCCCCGGATCCTGGTGCCCGATGCTGCGCTCGCCGAGGTAACTGGCCCTGCCCTTGCGTGCCCGCAGCGGCACGGTCGCCAGAGCGCCGGCCAGCGCCGCGTCCCGGGCCTCCGCGAAGGAGGTGCCCAGAACCTCGACGGCCGGGAGCAGCGCGTCGAGCATCGTCTTGTCCCCAGCCTGCGCCCCACCGAGCTGCGCCACCGCGGCGACACCCGCCCCGAGGGCCTGGGCCAGCTCGTCCGGGGTCACCTCCGGTGCGTCGCCCAGCGCCTTCCCGGTGCGGCGCAGCAGAGTCCCGTACAACGGCCCGGACGCTCCGCCGACCGTCGAGATCAGATGCCGGCCGGCCAGCGTCAGCACGGCGCCCGGCGCTGCGGGGGCCTCCTTCTCGAGGACGTCGTTCACGGCGGCGAAGCCACGCCGCATGTTGCTCCCGTGATCGGCGTCCCCGATCGCGGCGTCGAGCTCGGTCAGCCGGTCCGCCTCACGGTCGACGGCAGCCGCGGTGGCGGCCATCCAGCGACGGAAGAAATCGGTGTCGAGCACAAGATCTCCTGTTCCTCATACGGTGGAAGGTCCGTTCAGCGGCCCCAGCGCAGCGCCGGCGTCTGTACCGGCGCGTCCCACAGCCGCACCATCTCCTCGTCCACCTGGCAGAGCGTCACCGAGCAGCCTGCCATATCGAGTGACGTCACATAGTTGCCCACCAGCGTACGAGCCACCGTCACGCCCCGCTCCGACAGCACCCGCTGCACCTCGGCATTGAACCCGTACAGCTCCAGCAGCGGTGTCGCGCCCATCCCGTTGACCAGCACCAGCACGGGACCGCTGGGATTCAGATCCTCCAGCACCGCGTGGACCGCGACGTCGGCGATCTCCCCGGACGTCATCATCAGGCGGCGCTCCCGGCCGGGCTCACCGTGGATGCCGATACCCAATTCCAGTTCGCCCGCGGGCAGATCGAACGTCGGTGTGCCCTTGGCCGGAGTGGTGACGGAGCTGAGCGCCACCCCGAAGCTCCGCGAGGACTCGTTCACGCGCCGGGCCAGGGACTCCACCCGCTCCAGCGGCGCACCCTCGTCGGCGAGGGCGCCGGCGAGCTTCTCGACGAACAGCGTCGCCCCGGTGCCGCGCCGGCCCGCGGTGAACGTGCTGTCGGCCACCGCCACGTCGTCGTCGACCAGGACCCGGGCGACCTGGACGCCCTCGTCCTCGGCGAGTTCGGCGGCCATGTCGAAGTTCAGCACGTCCCCGGTGTAGTTCTTGACGACGAACAGCACGCCCGCGCCGCTGTCGACCGCGGCGGCCGCCCGCACCATCTGATCGGGCACCGGCGAGGTGAAGATCTCCCCGGGGCACGCGGCGGACAGCATCCCGGGCCCGACGAATCCCGCGTGCAGCGGCTCGTGCCCGGACCCGCCCCCGGATACCAGCCCCACCTTCCCGGCCACCGGGGCGTCGCGCCGGACGACGAGACGATTGTCGACGTCCACGACGAGGTCCGGGTGGGCGGCGGCCATTCCGCGGAGTCCGTCCGCGACGACGGTCTCCGGCACGTTGATGAGCATGCGCAACGGTTCCTCCTGGAAAGAGCGCGCCGGCCGGCCGATCGTGCCGACCGGCCGTCAGCGTGAATCCGATCCTTTTGTCTCAGGTGCGTACGGCACCAGTATCGAAGAGACCCGGGTGATCGGGAAGCGACGCGTCGGAGGGACATGCACCGGGCTGACGGAGGTTCACGTCGGTGACGTACCCCTCGCGGGCAGGTCCCGGCACTCCAGCAGCCGTGGCGGGCCCGGGACGCGGCTCCGTCATGCTCCCCGCGCGACGGCGCGGGCGAGCCAGTCGTCGAAGGTCTCCGTGCCCCGGGGCCCGTGGCCGGTGGGCAGCTGGCCGTTGCCCCGCATCGCCGCGCCCGTCGCGCCCGGGAGACTCACCGGCACCACCAGACGACGCTCGTGACGGGCGGCGAGCAGCCGGCGCACCAGGTCGACGAGCTGCTCCACCTGCGGCCCGGCGAGCTCCGGCGCCATGCCCCGGGGTGGAGCGAGTACCAGTTCCACGAGATGGCGGGCCACCTCCCTCGCCGCCACCGGCTGGATGGTCATCCGGGGAACCACGGCGAGCGGCTTCGGCATCTGCTGGAGGGTCTGGAGCACGAACTCGTGGAACTGGGTGGCCCGGAGCACGGTCCACGGAACCTGTCCGCCCCTCACGACCTCCTCCTGACGGAGCTTGCCCCGGTAGTAGCCGTGACCGACCCGGTCGATGCCGACGATCGACAGCGCAACATGGTGGCGCACCCCGGCACGTGAGCCCGCGTGCAGCAGATTGCGGCTCACCGAGCCGAAGAACGAGACCGCCTTGCCCCGGCCGAGGGTCATCTTGTTGCTCACGTCGACGACCGCTTCCACGCTGTCCAGGGCCGCGTCGAGTCCCGCGCCCGAGACGAGGTCCACGCCGCGCGACCGCGCCAGCACGACCGGGTCGTGGCCCGCCGCCGTCAGTTCCTCGACAACCGCCCGGCCCACCACTCCGGTTCCGCCTGCCACTGCTACCCGCATGCCGTGCTCCTTCGATCCCGCTTCGCGGTACACCGGTGCGTACCCGGGAACGCCGTACCCGGGCCGCGTCCCCAGCCCCCATGACTCAGCGGCTGCCGCGGATGTGACATCACCGGAGGGCAGCCCTCAGTCGCGCACACAGAATTCGCGGTCGCTCAGCCACTGGCCGAACCAGTCACTCAGCGGGACGGTGAAGCACCATCCGGGCTCGTTCGTGTCCGGCGTGGGCACCGTCGGCATGGGCTTGTCGGGCTTGGGCGCCGTCGGTGTCCCGCTGAGCATCTCGCGGAACACCTTCGAGGACTCAGGATTCTCGGCGCACTGCCACACCCCGTGAGGGCAGTAGTCCGTGATCGTCTGGTACGCCGGCTTGTGCCGCTCGATCCACTCCAGCATGCGGCGCATGTACTCGGGGTTGTCGCCGTTGCGGAACAGCCCCCACTCCGGGAAGGAGATCGGCTTTCCGTGCTCGGCGGCGAAGTCGACGTGCTTCTGCAGGCCGTACGGCTCGTTCACCTGCTCGTCGAAGGTCCGCGCCGGAGGCTGGTCGTAGGAGTCCATGCCGATGATGTCCACGACGTCGTCGCCCGGGTAGCACTCCGTCCAGGGCACCGCGTCCCGCCCCCGGCTCGGTGTGAAGTCGAAGCGGAACTCCTGGCCGGAGACGGACCGCATCGCGGTGACGATGCGATTCCAGTACGCCTTCCACGCGACAGGGTCGGGACCGCACCGGTGCGTGTACGTCGTACCGTTCATCTCCCAGCCGAGGACGATGACGGTGTCCGGGACACCCAGCAGGACCAGACGCTCGGCCAGTCTGCGGAAGTGCTCGTCGAACTGCCCCTCGGCGCCGGCCCGCAGCATACGGCGCACCTCGCCGTCGGAGACATGCTCCTCGTTCCGCTCCAGCATCGGCGTGTTGAGTACGAACATCCGGTCCTCGTCCGCTTTCCGCCAGGCCGCCCACGAGGCGAGGAAGCCGGGGCGGCCCTCGATGTTCTCCCACAGATCGCCCGGCAGATAGCTGTGCCCGACACGCAGCTCCGTCCCGCCGAGCCAGCGCGACAGCTCTCCTATCCGCTGCACGCCCTGCGGTCCGTAGTCCAGATAGGCGCCGATGGCGGTCGTGCTCTCCGGCTCCGGAGCGCCCTGAGCGGCGCCCTTGCCGGTCTGGGTGTCCGCGGCGTCGTGGTCGGCCAGGACCGCGCCGCCGACGAGGAGGCAGAGGGCCGTCGCCCCGATGCCGAACTTGATGAGACGGCGCTGTACGGGCACGGATCCTCCTTGGGTTGCGGCCTGACTCCGATCTTCTCGACCATAAGGAGAATGATTCAACAATGGGCTGCGGTATCGCCCGTCGATAGACCATTCGCGACACGCGCCGCTTCAGAGCAGGCCGTTCGGGTGACACATTCCGAAGGTGAAAGGAAGGGAACGGACGCGGTTGTCGAAATTCGAATCCACCAGACCCGGTTCGCCCGATGTCCGGACGCCTCCCAGGCGTGTGAGCATTTCGCGGAAGAGGGCTTTCATCTCCAGCTTCGCCAGATGTGCCCCGAGACAATGGTGGGGACCTCCGCCGCCGTATCCGAGGTGCGGATTGGGTGACCGGGTGATGTCGAAAGCGTCGGGGTCGTCGAAGACGGACGCGTCGCGGTTCGCGGACGCGTAGAGGAGTACGACCTTCTCCCCGGGCAGGAAGGTGTGGCCGCCGAGTTCGCATTCGGCGGCCACCGTCCGGCGGAACTGGATGATCGGCGTCGAGTGGCGCACGATCTCGTCGACCGCGCCGTCGGCGTAGCGGTCGAAGTCGGACTCCAGGAGGGCCCGCTGCTCCGGATGCGCGGTCAGCAGGACCAGCCCGTGGGCGATCGCGTTCCGGGTGGTCTCCACACCTGCCACGAGCAGCAGCGAGAAGAACGCTCCGAGCTGACGCGAGGACAGGGCCTGCCCACCGACATCCGCGCGGACGAGGGCGGAGATCACGTCGTCCGCCGGGACACGACGCCGCTCGCGGGCGATGCCCGCCATCTCCAACTGCATGCGGGCGAGGGAGCGCAGGCCGCGCCCCGGGACCCGTAGCCGGGCGCGGCCACGCCTCTGCACTCCGACGTACTCCGACGCGTGGTCGATGCGTGCGGCGATGGCGGCCCGATGCCGCGCGGGGATGCCCATCAGGTCGCAGATGACCTCGAACGGCATACGCGAGGGCGCCGAGCGCATGAAGTCACCCGGGCCCTCGGCGATCACCTCGTCCACCAGCCGCCGGGCGACGGCACCGATGTTCTCCTCGGCGGCGGCGAGCAGCCGCGGCGTGAAGGCGCGGGAGATGGTCCTGCGCAGCCCCGCGTGCTCGGCGCCGTCCATGTTGACCATGGAGTTGCCGAACACCGCCTTGGCCCAGGGGGCCGGTTCCGGAATGGTGACACCGGGGGCGCTGGCGAAGACCTGCGGCTGCCGGCTGGCCGCCCGCACGTCCGCGTGCTTCACCAACGCGTGGAACGGCGTGCGCGATCCCGTACGGGGAGTGAAGCGGACCGGTGCGTCGAGCTCCCTCAGCCGGGCGAACGCGGACAGCCGCTCCGGCCGGGGCAGCCGCCAGAACGACGGATCGGCCAGATCGTCGTCACCGGCCGTCCCTCGCACGCGGTCGATGGGCACCTGCGTCGGCGCGTTCATGCACAACCTCCGGGAGTTCGGACGGCCATGCTGGCCCGGCGGGAGGCGCCCGGCGGCCGACACGGCCGGATCGGCCGGAGAAATTCCCACGGTCGCGCGATGCCGGCGGATGTGAACCGTTCGTGCCCGTGATGTCCGGCGGATGAGAACCGTTCGAGCTCCGTCTCGTTGCCCACTGGAGCGAGACACCTCGCACGAGTGGACGAGAGGGAGGTACACCCACCATGAATCCGACCACCGGCACGAGCGGGGAGCCGGCCGGCGCCCCGCGGCCGGCCCGCCGCGCGGTGCTCCGGACCGTCTTCACCGCGGCCGCGCTCGCCGGCACCGGCGGCGCGCTCGCCCCGGTCCTCCTCCAAGGGCAGGAGTCCGGAGGCCGTACCCAGGAGCGCGACGCCGTGGGGCCCGAGCGATTCTCCGAGCTGTACAAGGGCCGCGAGATCAGGGGCACGGTCACAGCCGTCGTGCCGGCCGGCGGACAGCCGTACGCCGGTGACGCCGTCGCGGCCCCCGATCTCGGCGTCAGCATCGACGGGAGGGCGCTGCACGTGATGAGGCGCGCCGACGGGAGCTATCTCAGCACCGTCAACCACTACGAGTCGTTCCCGACACTTCTCGAAACGGCCCGCGCGGCGGTCGACGAACTCGGCTCCAGCCAGTTGTCAGCCGTCTCCCCGCACACCATCTGAGCCCTAAGGACGAGCAAGGGTGCACAGCCGCAAGAATCAGCGCGACCTCACGCGCACGGAGAAGAAACGCCTGGTCGACGCGATCCTGGAGCTCAAACGCTCGGGTCGCTACGACGACTTCGTCACCATGCACCGGCAGTACTACGTCACCGATGCCGAAAGCAGGCCCCGCCCCGCCCATATGACCCCGTCCTTCTTCCCCTGGCACCGCCAGTACCTCCTGGAATTCGAGAAGGCGCTGCGCTCCGTCGACTCCCGGGTGTCCATTCCGTACTGGGACTGGACGCGGGACAACACGGCGAGCGCCTCCCTCTGGGCGGAGGGCTTCCTCGGCGGCAACGGCAGGCCGGGCGACCGGCAGGTCATGACCGGGCCGTTCGCCTACCGGCAGGGGAACTGGCGCATCCGCGCCGAGATCACCGACGACCCCTTCCTGCGACGCAACTTCGGCCGGCCCTCCGCACCCGTCACACTGCCCGGCGCGGCGGACGTGGACGGCGCGATGAACGATCCGGTGTACGACACCGCGCCCTGGAACAGTGTCAGCACCACCGGCTTCCGGAACAGGGTCGAGGGCTGGGGCATCAAAGGCGGTCGCGGTGTGGCCAACCACAACCGGGTGCACCGCTGGATCGGGGGCTCGATGGCGGGAGCGGCGTCTCCCGACGACCCGGTCTTCTGGCTGCATCACGCCTTCATCGACCTGCTCTGGACCCGCTGGCAGAAGGCGCATCCGCGCTCCCGCTACCTGCCTGCCCGGGCGCTCCCCGCCGACGACCCGCAGCGGGACCGGATCTTCGCGCTCGACCAGCCGATGCCGCCGTGGGACGTGGCCCCGTCGCAACTCATGGACCACACCCGGCTCTACCGGTACGTCTGAGCCGGACCGGCCGGGCCCGGAATGTGACCGGGCCTCCCCTCTCCGCCCGGAAGCGGAGAGGGGAGGCCCTACGGGTGCCTCGGAGAGATCAGTGGCCGTAGCCGTACTCGCCGTTGTCCTCGTGGCTGTCCTCGTACTTGTCCTCGTGCTTGTCCGAGACGTTCGCGCAGGTGTTGCCGAACGCCGGGTTCAGCAGGGCGATGATGTTCACCGTGTTGCCGCACACGTTGACCGGGATGTGCACGGGCACCTGGACGGCGTTGCCCGAAATGACACCGGGGGAGTGAGCCGCGACGGCCTCCGCTCCGGAGTCGGCGGTAGCCATGCCGGCACCGCCGGCGATCAGGGCACCGGTACCTGCCACGACGGCGGCCACCTTCGAGATACGCGACATCAGTTCTCCTTGGGAGGGTCGAAACCGGCTGCCGAGAGTGACGCCGGTATGCCCTGACAACGCGAAACTCGACAGACGGTAACGGACCGGCAGAAAACTCATCATCTCGGCTCAACCTCTTCCGATGAACGCGAGTCCGGCCGCCGGGAGCTCGCTCAGCCGGCCGCGCCAGTCCCGCGCGGCGGGGACACGGGACTTCACCGCCTCCGCCGCCCGGTCCCGCACGGACAGCTGAGTCTCGCGCAGCCGCAACAGCGGCTCCAGCGCGGAACGGGACAGCAGCAGACGCTGATTGACGACCGGCACGGGGCTCCAGTGATTCTTGTACTGCTCCGAGCCGCGAAGCAGACTCAGCACACCGCGGTCCAGGCCTTCGGCCTCCCGCGCGATCTCGCGCAGCAGCATCGAGGAGACATCCACCTTCCGCTCCCTGAGCCGGGGATCGGCGCCGTAGAGGTAACCCCCGGTCAGCCGCGCGGAACGGAAGGACAGGTCGGCGGCCACCACCTCCCCGTCGAGCAGGAACTCCCTGACCGACGCCTCCCCGTCGCGCACCATCCGGCGGGTGGAGCGCACCAGATGCGCGCAGAAGCGGGGCCGCAGGTGTTCCGGGTTGACCCCTCTGCCGAGCCACTGGAGTTCGTGCAGTGCGAGCAGTGTGCCGATCGCCCCCGCCACCCGGTGGACGGGAGCGGTGCGGCACTCGATGCCCAGCGCGTCGATCCTGCGCAGCTTGGCGCGGGCCCGCTGGGCACGTGAACCGGGCATCCTCCCGATGAGGGCGTCGATCGGCTCGGCGGGCAGTTCCATGCACGTCGAGTCCGTGCGGCTGCTCCGAGCGCCGGACCATGCCTCGAACAGCAGTTGTGCCGAGGCTTCGGGCCGTACTTCCCTCAGGTCCACGACGGTGTGCGCGGCCGCCCGGTGGAGCCCCCGCTCCAGTGCGGTGACCGCTGCCCGGGTGTCCTCGCCGTCCACCAGGATGTCGAAGAAGTCGGAGATCGCGCCGCCCATCGGCACCAGCAGAGGCATCGGGCGGTGCACGAGCATCAGCGGCGCCGCGCCGATCAGACGTCCGTCCCGGCGCGCGAGTACGACCCGGAGCCGGCCGGGGATTCCGTAGGAGAGCCACCACGAGTGGAGCCATGCGTGGCTCTGGAACGGCGTGGCGGTGGGGCAGCGGCGGTGCAGCGCGTCCCACTCGGCAGCGAGGTCCGCGAAGTCCGCCAGGTCCCGGCAGAGGGTGACGGTGAGCCGCCCACGACGGTCTGTGTTCATCGCACGAGCTCCCGTTCGTCGGCGGCGCCGCCCTGGGCCGGGCCCGGTACCTGCGCGGTGACGTTCCGTCGCCCGGGGCGGGGACGGACGAGCAGGACCAGGCCGCCGACCAGTCCGCCCGCACTGGCGCCGACGGCCGTGCCGAGCGGCGTGGAGGGGGACACGGACTCGACGGGCGGCACGGCGTGCGAGAACTTGATCAGCTTCACGCCCGTGTCCTTCGCGACGTGTCCGCTGCTCACGACCACGGCCTCGGTCACCGCGTTGGCGATGTCCGCGGCACGGTCCCGGTCGGCCGACGTACCGGTCACCGCGATCATGGGCGAGTCGGGGGAGGTCTCGGACCGCACGTGCGTGCGCAGCTCGCGCACGGGCTCTCCGGCGGCCCCCTTGGCGTAGGTGAGGGTGGCATCGCTGGTGGCCAGGCGGCCGTAGGACTGCGCGTAACCCAGCGCCGCGGCCGGATCGATGTCCTTGCCGGCGGTGACCATGGCGTAGCTGGTGGCCGCGTACTCGGGCTCGGCGAGCACACCGTAGGAGAATCCGCAGGCGGCTCCGAGCAGGACGCAGGCCGGCAGGGGCCACCAACTGGGCCGTACGAATGCGGGGCGGAGCCTGCGGAACCGTCCGTGGACGGCCCGCTGCTCGGGCGACTCGGTCATGGGTGTGCTCTCTCGGTCGGGGGGACTGTGGCGGTGTCGACGGCCTGTGCGTAGACGTCCATGAGGCGCCTGCTGCTGAGCCTGATGTCGTAGTGGTCCACGGCAGGAGGGGGCGGCAGCCTGCGGGGGCCGCTCTCCATGCGGTGCCGGAGCGCGGCCGTCAGCTCATCCGTGGGATCGGTCGAGGCGGATCCGATACGGGTGGTACCCGGCACGCGGCCTGACGGAAGGTCCTCGATGGCGGGGCAGGCCGCGTGCACCACGGGCAGTCCGGCGGCCAGTGCCTCGACGACGGCAAGGCCGAAGGACTCCTCGCGGGACGCCGAGACGAACGTGTCGACGGCGCTGAGCACCGCGGGGATGCCGGGCGCGGCGCCCTCCGCGCCGCACTCGCCGAGGAACCTGACACGGCCGGTCACACCGAGCCGGGCGGCGAGAGCACGCAGCGAGGCGGCCTCCGGCCCGTCCCCGGCCAGTACGAGCCAGGCACCGGGGAGGGCCGCGACGGCGCGGATCAGCAGGTCGAAGCGTTTCCCGGGGACCAGTCTGCCCACACCGCCCACCACGAAGGCCGTACGGGGAAGACCCAACAGGGCCCGTGTGGCGTGCCGTCGCCCGCTGTCGAAGCGGAAGGCGGCGGCATCCACGCCGTTGGGGACGGTATGGATCCGGGCGGCCGGCACACCCCAGTCACGCAGCCTGCCCGCGACGGTGTCGGAGACGGCGACCGTCGCGGCCCCGAGCCGCTCGGTCCGCAGGTAGAGCTCCCGGGTGCCGCGGGTGATCGGCCGCCCCTCGATCTCCGCGCGCCCCAGCGAATGCTCCGTGGACACGACGGTGGTCCCGGCCAGCCGCGCCGCGATCCGGCCGTAGACACACGCCCGGTAGAGGTGCGTGTGCACGAGGTCGTACGAGCCGCGCCGGATGAGCCGGGCAAGCCTGGGCACGGCGCCGAGGTCCCGGTTGCTCCGCATCCCCAGATCCCGGACACGGACGCCGTCGGCGCGCATCCCTTCCGCGACCGCTCCAGGGTTGGTGAGCGTCACGACGTCGCAGCGCACCGGCAGATGGCGCAGCAGCAGCCGCAACTGCTGCTCGGCCCCGCCGACGCCGAGGCCGGTGATGACGTGCAGCGCCTTCATCCGGCGTCACCCGGACCCGCGGCGCCGGCCGAGCGGTGCCGCAGCCGGTGCCGTACCTCCTTGGCCCTCAGGCGTGCGCCCCGGTCGGCGTGGCTGACATGTGTGCGGGGAAGGGCGAACGGTCCCGAGAGGGTGCCGGGAACGAGGGCGCAACCGTAGGTGTATCCCGCCTCCCGGACGGACTCGACCACCCGACGGTCGGCCGTGCCGTACGGATAGCAGAAGCCGGAAGGCGCCTGACGGACGATGCGGTGCAGGGCGTCCCGGCTGCCATGGGTCTCCCGGCGCAGTTCGTCGTCGGACAGCTGCGTCAGATCCCGGTGCAGCATCCCGTGCGAGCCGACCTCCATGCCCGCCGCGGCGACCGTACGGATGCCCTCCTCGGTCAGCAGCGGTCTGCGCGGGCCGAGCGGATCCCAGGCGTTGGAGCCGCCGGGCCGGCCCGGAAGGACGAACACCGTCGCGGTGCAGCCGTGAGCGAGCAGCACCGGGAGCGCCTCGTCGAGGAAATCGGCGTACCCGTCGTCGAACGTGAGCCCGACCAGCCCGCGCTTGCCGGCGGCCCGCGCGCGCAGCAGCTCCGCGATCCCCACGCCGGTCAGGCCCCGGCGACGCAGCCGGGTCAGCTGCTCGTCCAGGCGGTCGGCGGAGACGGTGATGCCGTACGGATCGTCCGTCGGATCGCTCACCGAGTGATAGGTCAGGATCCACGGCTGGGACCGGATCGGGAGCGTACGGGCACGGGGTGCCGAGGTGTCAGCGGCCATGAGGGAACCTCTGTCGGGTGAGTGCCAGCAGATGAACGGCTTCGGGGGCTCTGAGTACGAGTCCGGTGAGAAGGAACGCCAGGGGTACGAGGAGACAGCCGGCAGCCAGACCCGGCACCGGTCCTGGCACAAGGTCCGTGGCCAGCCGGCCGGCGGCCGCGGCGACCGCCGCCGCCGCCACGGGGCGGGCGAGGGAGAGGGCGACCGCCCCGGCCCGTACGGCGACGGCCCGTGTGCCCAGTCCCAGCAGCATCAGCAGGGCGGCCGTGCTGATGCCGAGGGCATTGGCGGCCGCGATGCCGTTGACGCCGAACGGGCCGGTCAGGAGGAGTCCGGCAGCAGTGGTGACCAGGAGGCCGGCGCCCATCGCACCGAGCGGGTACCAGGTGGGCCGGCCGGCCGAGAAGAACGGCCGGCACAGGGCGCCGACCAGGGTGTGGCCGAGCAGACCGAGCGCGTAGACCCGCATGACCCCGGCCGTGGCGGCAGTGTCCGTGGCGTCGAAGGCGCCGCGCTGGAAGAGGACTTCGACGATCAGGGGCGCGCAGCCGAGCACCGTCGCCGTGCCCAGCAGAACCACGGTGCCGGCCAGGGCGAGATCGCGTTCGACCCGCCGCCTGGCTCCTTCCCCGTCCCCGGCCGCCATGGCCCGCGCGACGACGGGGAAGGTCACCGTGCAGATCATCATGGACAGCACCATCGGCAGCTGCGCGACCTTCTGCGCGTAGTTGAGATGGGAGATGGCCCCGTCCGGAAGGGAAGAGGCGAGGAACCGCTCGACGAAGACCTGCGACTGACGGCTCACCACGAACAGGACGACCGGCGCCAGGACGGTCGCGCCGAGCAGGGCCGAACCCCCCTCCCGCGCGGTGCGCTTCCCGCCTCGCCCCGGCACCAGCCGCACGAACGTGGGCAGCAGCGTGAGGATCATCAGCAGGCTTCCGACGGCGACCCCCGCGGCCGCGGCGCGCACACCCCATACGGAGTGCAGGGCCAGGGTCATGCCGATGATGCCGATGTTGTACGCGATGTAGACGCCGGCCGGTGCCAGGAACCTGCCGTGTGCCCGGAGCGCCGCGCTGAAGTACCCCGTGATGCCGAAGGTGAGCACCGTGACCGCCGTCAGACGCGTGCAGTCCACCGCGAGCCGGGGATCGTCCAGTCCCGGAGCCAGGATGCCGACGGCCCAGGGCGCGCCCCAGACCAGTAGCCCGCCCACGCACGCCAGCGCGGCGAACAGCCGGGGGAGGGTGTCGGCCACCAGGGCGCGGACCGGATCCGGAGCGTGACCGCCGGCGGCACGCCGGGTCAGCGCCAGGCTGAACGCCGGCACGAGCAGCAGGGCCATGCCGTCCTCGATCAGCAGCGTGGCGGCCATCTCCGGTACCGTCCACGCGATCAGGAAGGCATCGCTGGCATGACTGGCGCCGAAGAGCCGGGCGATGGCCTGGTCCCGGACGAGCCCCAGCAGGGCGGCGACCACGGTCAGTCCCGCGGCGCCGCCCGCCGCCCGGGCCAGGAAGCGCCCGGGCCGTGCCTGGGCATCGGGCGTGGACGGCCCGGTGACGGCCTCCACGGCCGGATCCGTGGTGGTCCCGCTCACGCGGCGCTCGTCCTCTCCGGCTCGGCCAGCGCCCACCACGCGGCCAGGCCGAGCACGATCCCGGTGAGGACGGTGGAGGGGCCGCCGATGTCCGCGTACAGGAAGTCGACCGTCTGCCAGGTCATCAGCCCGACGGCTGCGAGACCGCAGTCGACGGCCGCGGTCCGCCGGGCACGTGCGAGCACCAGCCTGCGTACCCCGCCGACCAGGAGAGCCGCCCAGGAGCCCACCAGCGCGGTGAAGCCGATGAGTCCCTGCTCGCTGAGTACCAGCAGATACATGTTGTGGGGGGAGAGCAGCGGCTGCTTGCGGAACTCCTGGCCGGCACCCGCCGTGTCACTCCCGGCGGAGAGCCCGATCGAGGCATGCCCGTCCCGGTGTGCGGGGAAGCCCTTGAGACCGACGCCGGTCGCGGGCTGCTCGCGCCACATGCCCGCCGCCGCGGCCCACATGGTGTAGCGGTCGTTGACCGACCGGTCGGGTGCGCTGGTCACCTCGGTGATGCTGGTGATTCGCTGCGAGATCATCTCGGACCCGACGCCGAAACCGCCGACCAGGACGACTCCGGCCGCGCCCAGGACCGCCAGCGCGCGGACGGCCTGCCGGAGCCCGGTCAGCGCGATCACGGCAAGGGCCCCGGCCACCGTGGCGATCCACGCCCCCCGGCTGAAGGACAGCATGAGCGGGACGACCAGCAGAGCGGCGGTCACCGGAGCCCAGGGCCTCAGCCGACGAGGGGTGCCGGCGGGCGTGCGGAGCGCGTACGCGGCGGCCGCGACGAGACCGTAGCCGACCACCGTGGCCATCCCCATCACATCGCTGGGGCCGAACGTGCCGACCGCGCGGATCTCCTCCCCCATGTAGGAGGCGCCGGAGCCGGTGACGTACTGGTGAACACCCGTCGCACCCTGGACGACCGCCAGCAGGACCAGCGCGCCCGCGACGGCCCGGAAGCCCTGTGCGTCCCTGACCAGGAGAAGGACCGCGGCCGGCACCAGGACGAAGATCTGCAGGTACCGCACGAACCCGGGGAGCGCCGCTACCGGGTCCGAGGCGGTGACCGTGGCCAGGGCGAGGCCCACGGCCGGCAGACCAAGCACGACTGCCGCGGCCGGTGTGAGGGGCCGCCGCCGCAGGAACAGCAGACGGCCCGCGCAGGCGAGGACGGCCACGCCCGAGAGGAGATCGGCCGCCGGCACGCCGGACACGGTGCCGGCCCCCGTGCCGTCGCCCGGCACGGCCACGAGCAGGACGGTCGCGATCAGCGGCAGCAACGGCCACCGGTGGCCCCACCCGCGGGGGAGCGCCTTCTCCCGGGCGGTCGTCACGGCGGGCGCCGCGGTTACGGTGAGTGTCACGGTTCAGCTGCCTCCGAGCCGGAACACCGAGCCGGCCGTGCGCGCCAGCACGCACAGGTCCTGCCACAGCGACCATGTCTCGATGTACCGGTTGTCGAAGCGGGCACGGTCCTCGATCGAGGTGTCGCCGCGCAGGCCGTGCACCTGGGCCAGTCCCGTGATGCCGACGGGCATCCGGTGCCGGGCCCGATAACCGGGGTGCATACGGCTGAACTGCTGGACGAAATAAGGACGTTCGGGGCGTGGCCCGACCAGGCTCATGTCGCCGCGTACGACGTTCCACAGCTGCGGCAGTTCATCGAGCGACGTCCTGCGCAGCATCCTGCCGACGGGGCTCATGCGCCGGTCCGCCGATACGTTCCACCGGGTGGCCGACTCGTGGGCGTCGGCCGGGCGCAAGGTGCGGAACTTCAGCAGGACGAACGGCTGTCCGTGCCTGCCGATCCGTTCCTGGCGGAAGACGACACCCGGGCCGTCGCACACGCGCACGGCGAGCGCGCAGGCGGCCAGCACCGGGGCCGCCGCGACCAGGGCGACCATCGCCAGGACCGCGTCCATCGCGCGCTTCACCCGGTGAGCCACCGGACGGTGCGGTCCGGCATACAGCGATTGGGCCGCGAAACCCCACACATGGTCCGGCCGGGGCGCGGTCCGGCACTGTGCGACCGCTCCCTGATCGGTGATCAGCCACACCCGGCAGCCGTGCCGCGCGAACAGGGCGAAGAGTTCCGCTCCGTCGGACACGGCCTCGGGCGGGGCCGTGAAGACGGCGTGCCGTACGGAGTTCTGCACGACCGCCCGGCCGGCGTCCTGCACCGACGTGAGGACGGGCAGCGGCATTTCGCCGGGCGCCTCGTCCACGTCCTCGCCGGAGCCCACCACCCGGCCGACCGGCCGCATGCCGTACCGCCGGTGCTCCTGCAGAACGGAGATGACCCGGTCGGCGACCGGACCGTCGCCGACCACAAGGGTGGAGTGCGGACTGCGTGCGGCCGACCACAGCCGGGACCGGTGGACGACGGCGCGTGCCCCGCAGCTCACCAGGGTCTGCAGGCCGGCCGCGCAGCCGAGCGCCACCCACCCGGCGGCATACCGCGGGTCGTACGCGGACAACGCCTCGGCCACGACGTACCACTGCACGACGGCCAGCCCGGCCAGCGCGGGCAGCTCCGCCAGAGCGGACGGGGAGAGCCCCAACCGGTACAGACCCCGGTAGGCGTGCAGGAGTGACTGGACGGCGGCCTGCAGGAGAACGACGACCGGCGGCCACGGCCCGGGGGCGACCAGGATCACGGCCAGGCCGAGCGCGAGCACGTCGGAGGCCATGAGCGCCGCCGGGGCCCGCCGTCGCGTGACGCGCCCGGCGGGCCGTGGGGCCGGAGCGTCCTCCCCGCTGCGCGGCGGGCGGATGGCGGACGCCACACGCCGTACGTCGGTCGCCTGGGCGGCTCGGGGAACAGGTGCACTCTCCGTCGTCATCGCTCGGTGCGCTTCCTCGTCGTGGGGCGGGACTGTCCGACAAGTTCCTCGTAGAGGTTCAGGACCGCGCCGGCGGTCCTCGTGACGTCGAAGACCGACCGGGTGCGGCTCTGCGCCGTGCGGCCCAGCTCCGCCCGCAGCGCCGGGTCGCTCAGCAGTGTGGTCAGCGCCGCCGCGAGGGCCCCGGGGTCATCGGGCGGCACGAGGCAGTGAGGCAGGTGTCCGGGCGGCAGGCTCTCCCTGGCCCCGTTGACGTCGGTCAGCAGGACGGGTGTGCCGCAGGCCATGGCTTCGAGGGGGGCCAGCGCCATCCCCTCCCAGCGTGAAGGGAGAACCAGCAGATCCGCCGCGTGGATCCAGGGCCGCACATCCGTGCTGGCCCCGGCGAACAGCACGCCGGGAGGCGCGGTGCGCCGCAGCTCGCCCCCGCACGGTCCGTCGCCGACCAGGACCAGCCGCGCACCACTCACCGCTGCCGTCCGCCAGGCTCGCAGCAGCACGTCCTGGCCCTTCTGCCGGCTCAGGCGTCCCACGCACACGGCGAGCGGAACGCCGGCCGGGATCCCGTCGAGCAGTGGCAGCGAGGCACGGGCCGACGCGCGGGCATCCTCGCAGGAAGGCCGGAAGCGGCCGAGGTCGATGCCGTTGTGGATCACCGACCAGCGTGCCGTGATGCCGGCGCGCTGTCCGGCCCGGCGCTCGGACTCGCTGACGCAGAGGATGCGGTCGCTCCACCGCGCCCCCAACCGCTCCCACGCCGCGGCCAGCCCGGCGGCCCTGCCCTCCAGGGCCTCGAACGACCAGGCGTGCGGCTGGAACACCGTCGGAACCCGGCCGCGTACGGCCAGACGCCCGGCGAGTCCCGCCTTGGCGCTGTGGGCGTGGATGACGTCGGGAGCGCACGCACGGATCAGCCGGCTCGCCGTGACGACCTCCCGGCCCAGCCGGGGGCCGGGGGCGCGCTCCGCCGGCCAGGCGCACACCCGGGCCCCGGCGGTGGACGCCTCGGCCGCCAGCGGCCCGTCCGGCGGGCAGGCCACGACGGGACGAAGCCCTGCCCGCACCTGCGCCGCGACGAGGTCGGTCACGACCCGCGCGACGCCTCCCTCCACCGGCTGGACCAGGTGAAGGACTGTCAGTCGACTTCTGTCGGTGCAACTCTTCTGCAGCACGCACGGCTCTCTTTCACATGCCCCCGAAGAGCCGGTTCGGATAAACACCGGCGGCAATGAATATGGTGGCGGAGATCGAGTGGGTAAAACCGAAATGCACTTTGGCAGACCGCGCGTGGGAAAACACGCAGACTCGCGCTCGTGTCCAACTGGATCACCTCCGGCCAGGCCGCCGACCACCGGTTCCTCGAATCGTGCGGCGTGTCAGGTGACGATGACTGACTCTGTCCATGAGTGTGTCGCATGATGACAGTGCTGTACGCCTCTGCTCGTATCCCGAGAGCCCTGGATACGACGGACGATAATGTGCCGCATTTACGGACGAGTTGAGCACCCGAATTCCGGCTGCCCGTGTTCCGGCCGTCCGGGGCGGCATTCTCCGGCCCCGCCCTCTTCCCGGGTGCTTTCCGCGCGAACCGGCCAACCACGTCGAAACGGCCCCGGGATCCCGCGTGCGCCGGATGTACTGCCGGTCAGGCCTTGTACCCGGGAGTGCGGCCGAAGGGGCAGTATCGGGTACAACTCGTGATGATCGTCCGTCCTGTGGCGGTCCGCGAACGGCCGATGAGGACAGAGGAGAAGCGATGGTTCACGAACGGGCCGGTCAGCCGGCGCAGCCCGGAGACCTGGTGGACGTGGCGCGGCTGGTGACGGCCTATTACACGGTTCATCCCGACCCGGCCGAGCCCGCTCAGCGTGTGGCCTTCGGAACCTCGGGTCACCGCGGATCAGCGCTCGCGGCGGCGTTCAACGAGGACCACATCGCCGCCACCACCCAGGCGATCTGTGACTACCGGGAGCGGCAGGGCACCGACGGGCCGCTGTTCCTCGGCGCGGACACCCACGCACTGTCCGAGCCCGCCCGGATCACGGCCGTGGAGGTACTGGCCGCCAACGGCGCCACCGTCCTGATCGACACCGACGACGGGTACACCCCCACCCCGGCCGTCTCGCACGCGATCCTTACGTACAACCGGGACCGCACGGGCGGCCTCGCCGACGGCATCGTCGTCACGCCGTCGCACAACCCGCCTGCCGACGGCGGGTTCAAGTACAACCCGCCGCACGGCGGACCTGCCGGGTCGGACGCCACCTCCTGGATCCAGGACCGCGCCAACGCTCTGATCGAGGGAGGGCTGAAGGAGGTCCGGCGGATCCCCTACGCCCGGGCGCTGGCCGCCGACACCACCGGACGGCACGACTTCCTGACCGGTTACGTCGACGATCTCCCGGCCGTCCTCGACCTGGACGCCGTACGCGATGCCGGGATCCGGATCGGCGCCGACCCCCTCGGCGGCGCCTCGGTCGCCTACTGGGGGCGGATCGCCGAGCGTCACCGGCTCGACCTCACCGTGGTCAATCCGCTCGCCGACCCCACCTGGCGTTTCATGACGCTGGACTGGGACGGGAAGATCCGGATGGACTGCTCCTCGCCCTACGCCATGGCCTCCTTGATCGCGCGGCGCGACGCGTACACCATCGCCACCGGCAACGACGCCGACGCCGACCGGCACGGCATCGTCACGCCCGACGGCGGGCTGATGAATCCCAACCACTACCTGGCCGTCGCGATCCGCTACCTCTACTCCCACCGTGAGGGCTGGCCGGCCGGAACTGGCATCGGCAAGACCCTGGTCTCCTCCTCCATGATCGACCGGGTCGCCGCAGACCTCGGACGGCAACTGGTGGAGGTCCCGGTGGGTTTCAAGTGGTTCGTCGACGGGCTGTTCGGCGGCACCCTGGGATTCGGCGGCGAGGAGTCCGCGGGAGCCTCCTTCCTGCGCCGCGACGGCCGGGTGTGGACCACCGACAAGGACGGCATCCTGCTCGCACTGCTCGCCTCGGAGATCACGGCCGTCACCGGCTCCACCCCCTCCCAGCACTACGGCGAACTCACCGCCAGGTTCGGCGATCCGGCCTACGCCCGGGTCGACGCCCCGGCGACCCGCGAGCAGAAGGCGGTGCTGGCCCGGCTCTCCCCGGAGCAGGTCACCGCGGACACGCTGGCCGGTGAGCCGATCACCGCCGTGCTCACGGAAGCGCCCGGAAACGGCGCGGCAATCGGAGGGCTCAAGGTCTCCACCGACAGCGCGTGGTTCGCGGCCCGTCCGTCCGGCACGGAGGACGTCTACAAGGTGTACGCGGAGAGCTTCCAGGGTGCCGGACACCTGGCCAGGGTCCAGGAAGAGGCCCGCGCCCTGGTCTCCGACGCACTGGGCGCCACGGGTTGAGCGTCCGGGCGGGCGGGCCCGGCCCCGGGAGCGCCCGCCCTCACGTCCGGGATCCGTGGACGTCCGGGCCGAGCCGAGCGGCCGGTCATGCGCCGGGGACGGTGTGCTTGACCTGCTGGAGGAAGGCGGCGTTGTCGGGGGTCCTGCGGATCCTGTCCAGCAGCGCCTCCAGCGTGGCCTGGGCGTCCCTCGCACGCAGAGCGCGCCTGAGTCCCCGTACGGCGGTCAGTTCCGCCGAAGGCAGCAGGAGTTCCTCGCGGCGGGTGCCGGAAGGGGTGATGTCGACCGCGGGGAAGACCCGTCGGTCCGCCAGCGCCCGGTCGAGCCGGAGCTCCATGTTGCCGGTGCTCTTGAGCTCCTCGAAGAAGTAGTCGTCGGCGCGGGAGCCGGTGTCCACCAGCACGGTCGCCAGGATGGTGAGCGAACCGCCCTCCTCGGCGAGCCGGGCCGCCCCGAACAGCTTCTTGGGGCCGATGAGCGCCGCCGCGTCCACGCCGCCGCTCAAAGTGCGGCCGCCGGCCCCGGCGTTGTTGTTGTGCGCCCGGCACAGCCGGGTGAGGGAGTCCAGGAGGATCACGACGTCCTGGCCCTGCTCGACCAGCCGCTTGGCACGTTCCACGGCGAGGTCCGCGAGGGCGATGTGTTCCTTGGCGGGCCGGTCGAACGTGGAGGAGTACACCTCGCCCCGCACGGAACGGCGCATGTCAGTCACTTCTTCGGGGCGTTCGTCCAGGAGGACCACCATCAGGTGGCATTCGGGGTGGTTGACGGCGACCGACGCGGCGATCTGCTGCAGGAGCACGGTCTTGCCGGTCTTCGGCGGTGCGACGATCAGGCCGCGCTGGCCCTTGCCGACCGGTGAGACGAGGTCGATGATCCGCGGGGCGGGTCCGCCGTCCGGCCGCTCCAGGCGCAGCCGCTCCCGGGGGTGCAGCGGAGTGAGGTCACGGAAGTGCGGACGGCCCCGGAGCTCGTGCGCGGCACGGCCGTTGACGGACTCGACGGTGGACAGCGAGCGAGGACGCTCGCAGGTCCCTTCGACGACATCACCCTTGCGCAGGCCGTGCTGCCGGATCAGTGCGGGCGACACCTGGACGTCGCGGGAGGAGGGATGGCCGCCGTCGGTGCGCAGTACGCCGTGTCCGTTGTTCGTGGTGTCGAGGACACCGACGGTGCGGACGGGCTGATTCTGCCGGGTTACGGGGCGTTCGAGTGTGCTGGTCATGGTGGGTCCTTTCGCGGACATGGCGAATGAGAGTCCGGCGAAGGCAAGGCGGCGGAATCACGCCTCGTACGACGGGCGAAGAAGCCCGGACCGGACGGAAGAGATGGTGCGAGAAGCTGGATCGCCGGTCATCGGAGGACGGGCGCAACAGCGGGGGGAGAAGCACCGGCGTCCTGATCGGACGTTCACGAGTGCTGACCGCACCGTACCACGCAAGGACGGATAGGGGAAGGGGTGGGACTACCGGCAAGGGTTCGGCCTGGTCCTGCGGCACGCGGGGGCCGCGCCCTCCCTGGCCTTTTCCACGAACGTCGGCGCCCCTTCAGCCTCAGCCGCTCAGGCCGCCGACGGCGATGTGCCGGCCACGGCCTGAGCGGCGAAGCTCAGCCGTCCCCGCGGAATGCCCGCAGGATCTGCTCGGCGGCCAGGGTGGCGGTCAACTCGCCCCCGCGGACGCGCTGTTCGAGCTCCGGGGTGAGGGAGCGCACCGCCGGGTGGCTGCGCAGCCCGTCCAGCAGCTCGTCGCGGACCATCGCCCACGTCCAGTCCACCTGCTGCTCGCGGCGCTTGGCCGCCAGCCGCCCGGTGGACTCGAGGAGCATACGGTGCTGCTCCAGCCGTTCCCAGAGTGCGTCCAGACCGGTCGATTCCCTGGCGCTGCACGTCATCACCGGAGGAGTCCAGGCCGCGTCCACCGGGTGCATCAGCCGCAGAGCGCCCGCCAGTTCACGTGCCGCCGCGCGGGCGTCGCGTTCGTGCGGGCCGTCGGCCTTGTTGACCGCGATGGCGTCGGCCAGCTCCAGGACGCCCTTCTTGATGCCCTGCAGCTGGTCACCCGTACGGGCCAGGGTGAGCAGCAGGAAGGTGTCGACCATGTTGGCGACCGCGGTCTCCGACTGTCCCACCCCGACCGTTTCCACCAGCACCACGTCGTAGCCGGCCGCCTCCATGACCACGATGGACTCGCGGGTCGCCTTGGCCACCCCGCCCAGGGTCCCGGCAGTGGGGGAGGGGCGTACGAACGCCCGCGCGTCCACCGCCAGCCGCTCCATCCGGGTCTTGTCGCCCAGGATCGAGCCGCCCGTACGACTGGACGACGGGTCCACCGCGAGCACCGCGACCCGGTGCCCGAGGCCCGTGAGCAGGGTGCCGAGCGCATCGATGAACGTGGACTTCCCCACCCCCGGCACCCCGCTGATGCCGATGCGCCTGGCCCGCCCCGAACGGGGCAGCAGCTCGCTCAGCAACCGCTGCGCCAGCACCCGGTGATCGGGGCGGGTCGACTCGACGAGAGTGATCGCGCGGGCCACGAACGCCCGCTTCCCGTCGAGCACACCTTTCGCGTACGCGTCGATGTCGATGTGTTGCGCCATCCGTCAGCGGCTCACAGCTCGTGGCCGAGCGCGGCACCGAGCCGCGTGACCAGGTCGTGGGCGGCGTCCGGGATCACCGTGCCGGGCGGGAACACCGCGGCGGCACCCGCCTCGTGCAGAGCGTCGATGTCCTGCGGCGGAATCACCCCGCCCACCACGATCATGATGTCCTCCCGGCCCTCGGCGGCCAGTTCCTCACGCAGCGCGGGTACGAGCGTGAGGTGGCCGGCGGCGAGCGACGAGACGCCGACGATGTGTACGTCGGCCTCGACGGCCTGCCGGGCGACCTCGGCCGGGGTCTGGAACAACGGGCCGACGTCGACGTCGAAGCCCAGGTCGGCGAAGGCGGTGGCGATCACCTTCTGGCCGCGGTCGTGTCCGTCCTGGCCCATCTTGGCGACGAGAATGCGCGGACGCCGTCCCTCCGCCTCCTCGAAGTCATCGACGAGCGTGCGGGTGCGGTCCACGGACGGGGACTCTCCTGCCTCTTTGCGGTACACCCCGGAGATCGTACGGATCTGGCCCGCGTGCCTGCCGTACACCTTCTCCAGCGCGTCCGAGATCTCCCCGACCGTGGCCATCGCGCGGGCCGCCTCGACCGCAAGGGCCAGCAGATTGCCCTCCAGGTCCGGTCCCGGGTCCCGCTCCGCCGCCGTCGTCAGCGCGCGCAGGGCGTCCTGGCAGGCGACCTCGTCCCGCTCCTCGCGCAGCCGCCGGAGCTTCTCGATCTGCTGCGTACGCACGGAGGAGTTGTCGACTTTGAGGACGTCGATCTTCTCGTCGGTCTCCACCCGGTACTTGTTCACGCCGATGACGGGCTGGCGTCCGGCGTCGATGCGGGCCTGCGTGCGGGCCGCGGCCTCCTCGATCCGGAGCTTCGGGATGCCCGCGTCGATGGCCTTCGCCATGCCGCCCGCCTGCTCGACCTCCTGGATGTGCTGCCAGGCCCGCCGCGCGAGGTCGTGGGTCAGCCGTTCCACGTAGGCGCTGCCGCCCCACGGGTCGATCACACGCGTGGTTCCTGACTCCTGCTGGAGCAGCAGCTGGGTGTTGCGTGCGATGCGCGCGGAGAAGTCGGTGGGGAGAGCGAGTGCCTCGTCGAGGGCGTTGGTGTGCAGCGACTGGGTGTGGCCCTGGGTGGCGGCCATCGCCTCGACGCAGGTGCGGGTCACGTTGTTGAACACGTCCTGCGCGGTCAGGGACCAGCCTGATGTCTGCGAATGGGTGCGCAGTGAGAGGGACTTGGAGTTCTTCGGGCCGAACTCCTTGACGAGTTTGGCCCACAGCAGGCGGGCGGCCCGCAGCTTCGCGATCTCCATGAAGAAGTTCATGCCGATCGCCCAGAAGAACGAGAGGCGCGGGGCGAAGGCGTCCACGTCCAGGCCGGCGGCCTGCCCGGCCCGCAGGTACTCCACCCCGTCGGCCAGGGTGTATGCCAGCTCCAGGTCGGCCGTCGCGCCGGCCTCCTGGATGTGGTAGCCGGAGATGGAGATCGAGTTGTAGCGGGGCATCTTCTGCGAGGTGAACGCGAAGATGTCGGAGATGATCCGCATCGAGGGGGCGGGCGGATAGATGTAGGTGTTGCGGACCATGAACTCCTTGAGGATGTCGTTCTGGATGGTCCCGGCAAGCTTCTCCGGCGCGACGCCTTGTTCCTCGGCGGCCACGATGTAGAGCGCGAGGACGGGCAGCACCGCGCCGTTCATCGTCATCGACACCGACATCTTGTCCAGCGGGATGCCGTCGAAGAGCTGGCGCATGTCGTAGATCGAGTCGATGGCCACGCCCGCCATGCCGACGTCGCCGGTCACCCGGGGGTGGTCGCTGTCGTAGCCGCGGTGGGTGGGCAGGTCGAACGCGATGGACAGGCCCTTCTGTCCGGCCGCGAGGTTGCGCCGGTAGAAGGCGTTGGATTCCTCGGCCGTGGAGAATCCGGCGTACTGACGGATCGTCCAGGGCTGGTTGACGTACATCGTCGGGTAGGGGCCCCGCAGGTACGGCGCGATGCCCGGGTAGGTCCCTAGGAAGTCGAGGCCCTCCAGATCCCGCCCGGTGTACAGCGGCTTGACCTCGATGCCCTCCGGGGTCTCCCAGAGCAGTTCGTCGTCGGACCCGCCCGTCGACTCCTTCACCGCTGTGCGCCACCGGTCCTCGGACACCTCGGACGGAGCGCCCCCGGCCAGGGGGACGTCGGAGAAGTCCGGCACCACGGGCACGTCGGCCCCGGTGGTCTCGGGGGTCTGCATCACGCCACTCCCATGCGGTCGAGTTCGGAGGAGAGGACGGCGACGACATCGCAGCCGGCGAAGACATGGACATCGGCGCCCGTGTACTCGCCCGGGCGCCCGGCGAGGAAGATCTGCTCGGCGCCGGCCGCCCTCAGTGCCGTGGCGACATCGTCGGCCTGTTCGGCGTAGAGGGCGTCGGTCGAGCAGAGGCAGGCGATTCCGGCGCCACTGGCCGTGAAGGCCGCGGCAGCGGTCGACGCGTCCACCGAGACGGGTTCGTGGACCGGCTCGATGCCGCCCGACAGGAAGAGATTCGCCGCGAAGGAGGCCCGAGCGGTGTGCACCGAGGCCGGCCCCAGCGCGGCGATGAACACCTTCGGGCGGCTGCCCGTGGCCGCGAGGTACGCGTCCGACCTGGCCCGCAGCACCTCGAACGCCTCGTCGCGCCGGACCTTGGGCAGCCCGCCGCCGGACGGTGCGGCAGGGGCGGACTCGCGCTCCACCGGCCGCTCGTGGAGGGCCGGGAATTCGCTGACCCCGGTGACAGGCTCCTTGCGCCGCGCCAGGTCCTTGCTCCGGGCCGCCCAGGTGGCCGCGAGCCGTTCCTGGACCATGCCGGAGCGGAGGGCGGCGGCCTGACCGCCTGTCCGCTCGACCTCCTGGAAGAACGCCCAGGCGGCCGCGGCGAGTTCATCGGTCAGCCGCTCGACGTACCAGGAACCGCCCGCCGGGTCCGTCACCCGGGCAAGATGCGACTCCTCCATGAGGATCGTCGAGGTGTTGCGGGCGATCCGCCGGGCGAACGCGTCCGGCAGACCCAGTGCGTGATCGAACGGCAGTACGGTGACCGACTCGGCTCCGCCGACGCCCGCACCCAGACAGGCCAAGGTCGTCCGCAGCATGTTCACCCACGGGTCACGGCGCGTCATCATCACCGACGAGGTCACGGCGTGCTGCCGCTGCGCCCCGGCACCCGGGGCCCCGCAGACCTCGGCGACACGGGACCACAGCCGCCGGGCCGCGCGCAGCTTCGCGATCGTCAGGAACTGGTCGGCGGTCGCCGCGTAGCGGAACTCCAGTTGTGCGCACGCCTCCTCGACGGTGAGTCCCGCCGCCGTCAGCGTCCGCAGGTAGGCGACACCGGTGGCCAGGGACAGCCCCAGCTCCTGAGCGGCGGAGCCGCCCGCCTCGTGATACGGCAGCGCGTCCACGGCCAGGGAGCGCAGCCCGGGATACTCGCGGGAGCACAGCCGTGCCCAGTGGGCGGCGCCGCTCAGCTCCGGCTCCGCACCTGTACGCGCGGCCTGCCCGAGCGGATCCACCCCGAGGCTGCCGCGCGCGGCCTCCTTGGCGACCCCCCGGGCCTCGTAGAGTCCGAGCAACTCCCGGACGGCGGGCCCGGGATCGGCGCCCGCGTCGAGCACGAGGGGCGCCAGGTCGAGGTAGACGCCCTCCAGCGCACGGGCGAGGCCGGAGACCGGAACCCCACCGGGCCCGCCGACGGCCAGCCAGAGCGACGTGACGCCGTTCTCCAGATCACCGAGTACGGCCTCGTTCAGGCGTACGGGATCAGCCAGCTCGTGGCGCTGGCGCACCTCCCAGCCGTCCGTGGTGTTCCCCGTGGCCCTGCTGCCCCGGGTGAAGGGCGCGAAGCCGGGCAGACCGGGGTCCGCCGATGCGTCGATGGAGGTGTACAGAGGGCGGACTGTGAGCCCGTCCCCGAGCGCGGTGGACAGCGCCTCCTCGGCGGCCGTGCCCGTGACTTCCTTGCCCGACCTGCGCAGTACGCCTTCGACAAGGCTCTGCCACTGATCGTGGGAAGGGTCGGCGAACTCGGCGGCCAGAGAAAGCCCGTCAGCAGGCAGGACCGTCATGCTCAGATGCTAGGTCAGCACTCTGACGAGCAGCAGGGCCACCGGCTGTGACCTTGCACTCTCCGAAATGTTCCGGATTCGCTGGGTAGAGCGGCCTTGTCCTCGGATCGCGACCGGAGACGAAGCCCGACGCCGGGCAGGGGGATTGGCGTCGGGCCCCCTCGGTCAGGCGCCGACGTAGGCCGCGAGGTGCTCGCCGGTGAGGGTGGAACGGCCGTCGACGAGGTCGGCCGGTGTGCCCTCGAAGACGATCCGGCCTCCGTCGTGGCCGGCTCCCGGCCCGAGGTCGATGATCCAGTCGGCGTGCGCCATGACCGCCTGATGGTGCTCGACGACGATGACCGACTTGCCGGAGTCGACGAGCCGGTCGAGCAGGCCGAGCAACTGCTGGACATCGGCGAGGTGGAGGCCGGCGGTCGGCTCGTCGAGGACGTAGACGCCGCCCTTCTCGGCCATGTGGGTGGCCAGCTTGAGCCGCTGCCGCTCGCCGCCGGACAGGGTGGTGAGCGGCTGGCCGAGGCTCAGGTAGCCGAGCCCCACGTCGGCGAGCCGCCCGAGGACGCGGTGCGCGGCGGGCGTGTGCGCCTCTCCGGCGCCGAAGAACTCCGCGGCCTCGGCCACCGACATCGCGAGCACCTCGCTGATGTCGCGGTCGCCCAAGTGGTATTCGAGGACCGATGCGTCGAACCGCTTGCCCTCGCAGTCCTCACAGGTCGTCGCGACACCGGCCATCATGCCCAGATCGGTGTAGATGACGCCCGCGCCGTTGCACGTCGGGCAGGCGCCCTCGGAATTGGCGCTGAACAGCGCCGGCTTCACCCCGTTGGCCTTGGCGAACGCCTTGCGGATCGGGTCGAGCAGCCCGGTGTACGTGGCCGGGTTGCTGCGCCGCGAGCCCTTGATCGGGCTCTGGTCGACCGACACCACGTTCTCGCCGGCGGGGACCGACCCGTGCACGAGCGAGCTCTTGCCGGAACCGGCGACGCCGGTGACGACGGTCAGCACCCCGAGCGGGATGTCTACGTCGACGTCCTGCAGGTTGTGGGTCGACGCCCCGCGGATCTCCAGTGTGCCGGTGGGCTTGCGCACCGACTCCTTGACGGCGGCCCGGTCGTCGAAATGCCGGCCGGTGACGGTGTCGCCCGCCCGAAGCCCGTCGACGGTGCCCTCGAAGCAGACCGTGCCGCCCGCGCTGCCCGCCCCGGGCCCGAGATCGACGATGTGGTCGGCGATCACGATCGTCTCCGGCTTGTGCTCCACGACGAGCACCGTGTTGCCCTTGTCCCTGAGCCGCAACAGCAGTTTGTTCATCCGCTGGATGTCATGGGGGTGCAGGCCGATGGTGGGCTCGTCGAAGACGTAGGTGACGTCGGTGAGCGAGGAGCCGAGGTGGCGGATCATCTTGACGCGCTGCGCCTCGCCTCCCGACAGTGTGCCCGCAGGCCGGTCGAGCGAGAGATAGCCGAGGCCGATCTCCGCGAACGAGTCGAGAGTCCGCTGAAGCGCGGCGAGCAGCGGCGCCACCGACGGCTCCTGGAGGCCGCGCACCCATTCGGCCAGGTGGCGAATCTCCATCGCGCAGGCGTCGGCGATGCTGATCTTCCCGATCCTCGAGGAGCGGGCGCCCTCGCTGAGCCGGGTGCCGTCGCACTCGGGGCAGGTGGTGAAGGTGACCGCACGCTCCACGAACGCCCGGATGTGCGGCTGCATCGCCTCCTTGTCCTTGGACAGGAAGGACTTCTGGATCTTGGGGATCAGCCCCTCGTACGTGAGGTTGACGCCGTTGACCTTGACCTTGACCGGCTCTCCGTAAAGGAAGGCCTGCAGTTCCTTCTTGGTGTATTTGCGGATCGGCTTGTCCGGGTCCACGAAGCCCGACTGGGCGTAGACCTGCACGGTCCACTGACTGTCCGACTTCCAGCCGGGGATGGTGAACGCGCCCTCGGCGAGCGACTTGGAGTCGTCGTAGAGCTGCGTGAGGTCGATGTCGGAGACCGAGCCCCGGCCCTCGCAGCGCGTACACATCCCGCCGGTGCGGTTGAAGGTCGCCTTGACGGTTCTGGTCTTGGCGGCGCCGCGTTCGACGGTGATCCCGCCGCTCGCCCGGACCGAGGCGGTGTTGAAGGAGTAGGCGCTGGGCGGTCCGATGTGCGGCTCGCCGAGCCGGCTGAAGAGGATGCGCAGCATCGCGTTGGCGTCGGTGGCCGTGCCCACCGTGGAACGGGGGTCGGCACCCATCCTCTGCTGATCGACGGTGATCGCGGTCGTCAGCCCGTCGAGGACGTCGACCTCCGGCCGCGCCAGCGTCGGCATGAAGCCCTGGACGAAAGTGCTGTAGGTCTCGTTGATCATCCGCTGCGACTCGGCGGCGATCGTGCTGAACACCAGTGAGCTCTTGCCGGAGCCGGAGACGCCGGTGAACACGGTCAGCCGGCGCTTCGGGATCTCGACGCTGACGTCCTTGAGATTGTTCACGCGCGCTCCGTGCACGCGGATCAGATCGTGGCTGTCGGAAACATGCGGCGCGGGCGCCTGCGTGTCCGTCCTCGTGGCCATGCTCGTCGTTTCCCCATCTGTTGCGCGGCACCGCCCGGGCGGTGCCGTCGGCGTCGCCGGGGCGGTGCCGGCGACGGTCGTTGTCTATCAGAACCGCGGTGTCGTCCGGGGTGGAATCACCTGCGGGGCCGGCTGAAGCGCAGCATGTTGCCGGAGGGGTCGCGGAAGGCGCAGTCGCGGACGCCGTACGGCTGGTCGACCGGCTCCTGGAGCACCTCGCCACCCGCCGCACGGATGTGCTCGAAGGTGGCGTCGCAGTCGTCGGTGCTGAAGACGACACCCCGCAGCAGGCCCTTCGCCAGCAGTTCCGCCATGGTCGCCCGGTCGGCGGGGGAGGCGTCGGGGTCAGCGAGCGGCGACTCGAGGACGATCTCCACACCGGGCTGGGACGGAGCGCCGACGGTCACCCAGCGCATGCCCTCGAACCCGACGTCGTTGCGCACTTCCAGGCCGAGGACGTCCCGGTAGAAGGCCAGCGCCTTGTCGTGGTCGTCGACGGCGATGAAGCACTGTGCAAGCTCGATCTCCATGCGAACGACGCTACGGGCGGCGGGAAGCTTTCGCTTCTCGATTCCTGACCGGTCGCGTGTGGATCCTGACGTCGCGGACCGGGATGGCGGCACCCGCGTCGTGCGGGCGGCCGCTCCGCCACGCTGCGAAGCGCCGGCACTGTTGCGGGCGTACGGGTCGGGGGAGGCGTGCGGCACAACACCTGGTCGCTTATGTCGGCAATTTTCACAGTGCGTCACTGATTGCCCGAAGTTATGCTGCTGTCGATCCAGAACCGCAGGGGAAGGGCGCATCGTGGCCGTGGGACCCGTGGAGTACCTCGTAGTCACCTTTCCCGGCGGCCGCTTCGCCGACGCGATCGCGCCCGTACTGGCCGATGCCGTCGCGTCCGAGGCGGTCCGCATCCTCGACCTGGCCTTTGCCCGCAGAGCCGCAGGCGGCAGCGCCGTCGAGCGTGTCGAGCTGCGGGAGATGGACCCCCAGGGGCTGGTGGCGTTCGATCCGCCGGACGACCGTCCGGCCGGGTTGCCGTTGATCACGGATCTCGATGTACTCGAACGCCTGCCCGAAGACAGCTCTGCCGCGCTGATCGTGTGGGAGGACCTCTGGTCGGTACCCCTCACCCGGGCGGTCGAGGCGGCGGGTGGCCGGCTCCTGGCGCACGAGCGGGTGCCGGCGGACGGCGGAGACGATGTCATCACGCTGCTCGAGAGGCTCGCCGACCTGAAGCAGCGGGGGGTTCTCACCGACGCGGAGTTCGCGGCGCAGAAGACGAGGATCCTCGCCGACTGATTCCTCACCGGCCGGTGCCCCGGTACCTCACGTTCCCTTTGTCGATATTCGTACGCCGTGCGACGTTGATTCCGACCTGCAGTCTGTCGGGAAAGAGGCAGTTCATCGTGCAGACCGCCCGGGCCGTCCCCGCCTCAACCGTTGTCAATCTCCGCGATCTGGGTGGAATCGCCCTGGGCAGTCACCGTCGCCTGCGGCAGGGAATCCTCCTGCGCTCGGGCCAGCTGAGCGATTTCGACGCGGAGCACGACATGGCGGTGGCCGCGCTCGGCATCCGCACCGTCGTCGATCTGCGCACCGCCGACGAGCGCCGGTGGGCGCCGGACCGGCTTCCGACGGGTGCGAGGCTCTTCGTGGCCGACGTCCTCGGCGACAATCCGGGCGTCACGCCGGCGCGGCTCAAGGCGCTGCTCAGTGACCCGGACGGAGCAGCCGGTCTGCTCGGCGGCGGGAAGGCGGAGGAACTGTTCGCGCAGACGTACCGGAAGATGGTCCTCTCCCCGGGGGCCGCGGCCGCCTACCGCGCCTTCCTGGACACCGTCGCGGACCCGCGGGCGAGGCCGCTGCTCTTCCACTGCGCGACAGGTAAGGACAGGACGGGCTGGGCCACCGCGCTGCTTCTGATGATGGCGGGCGCCTCGCGTGAGGTCGTACGCGCGGAGTTCCTCGCGGTGAACCGGGCGGTGCGCGCGGCCTTCGGGCCCGCGGTACGCCGTTTTCTCGACGAGGGCGGGGACCCGGACATCGCGTCCGCGGTCATCGAGGCCCGGCCCCGCTATCTCGAGGCGGCCCTGGACGCGATGGACGAGCGCTGGGGCGGACTCGACGGTTATCTGAGCAAGGCCCTGCGCCTCCCCCCGGCGGTGGCCGAGCGGCTGCGCGCCGACCTGGCCGTCCCCGTCTGACGGCCGGCCCGGTACGCGCACCGGCCCGGGCCGCGTCGCAGGACGTGACCCCGGGCCGGTGTGCGGCGGCCGCGCCGCTCAGATCTTCAACAGCTGTTCGCCGATGTCGCGGTAGCGCTGAAGCGCTACGCGGAGCTCCTCCGTCTGCGCTTCGGTGTCCTGATCCTGCCAGCTCGCGCGCAGGACACGACGGCGTTCCGCGAGGGCCTCGGTCAGGCCCGAGACGATCTGGTCGAAGGTGCTGTCCGCCTCCTCCACCGCCCGGCGAGGGCTCTCGACGAAGTCGGTGACCGCGTGCTGCATGCGCAGCGACAGCTTGTCCTGGTCGTCCTGGGACACCAGGGGCCGGTCGGTGCCGGCGGCCTGGTGGTGGCCGGTCCGCTCGGCCCGCGCGGTGGCGGGGGCCGTACGCGGGGCGGGTGGAACGCTGAGGTCTCCAGGGCCCCCGAGCTTCGGCTCGAGGCCCTTGCCGTCCGCCGGCGTGTTCACGGTCGCCGCTTCCGGAGTCCTGCCAGGCGCGGTTCCGGGCGCCCGGTCGGCTGTGGTTCCCGGGGTGCCGGTGTGCCGGGGCTCCGTGGCGAGGACGGGCTCTGTCGTGCGCTCGGTGTGGTCGGTCATGCTGCACTGCCTTTCGCCTCGTGCCGGTCCGTCCGGGCCGGCTCGTCCGGTGCGTCCGCGAGAAGTACGTCGAAGAGTGCCCGGGACTCGATCAGGGCCTTCCGCATCTCCTCCGTGCCGCCCTGGCCGCGCACGGCCGTGTGCACCCTGCGATAACCGTCGACCTGCTCGGCGTGGTGGACCGAGAGGGCGTCCGTCTGCTCCTGGAAGCTGTCTCCGTCCGGGAAGCCCCGGTCACGAGCCAGCTGTGCCAGAAGCGCGTCGGCCTCGACGACCGCGTCCCTGGGGGAGTCGATGAACTGTTCCTGCACCTCGGCCCAGCGGCGGACGTACGCCTCACGGGCTTCCGGCCGCAGGGGCCGCTCGGAGAGGGAGCCGTGCGCCTTCACGCGCTCGGAGAGCTCGTGCTCGGCCGCCTTGGTGTCGCCGTCATGACGGGCGACCGTTCGGTCGTACTCGGGTCCGAAGCGGCGCTGCAGCCCACGCCCACCGGTCCCACGTCCACGGACGAGGAAGAGGGCGAGCGCTGCCACCAGGACGACGGCAACGATGATCACCACGGTCGTCATGGCCGACGCTCCCGTCGGTTCGCGGTCGGTGCGTCGTGCTGTTTCACTCTCGTCAACCCCTTCCGGTTCGGGCCCGGTTCGGTGTATGGACCGGGCCGCGTGCATCAGGCGTGTACCCCCTCGGCGCCGTTCATGCCGGGAATGCTCCCGGTATCCTGGAAGGCGCCGGCCGGTCCGGACGTCCCCGGCCGAACACGGCGCCGTCCGGCACGAGTTGCGAGAGGGGCACGCGGTGACCGAGCGCAAACCCGCAGGGGTCAGCTTCGAGACATGGGTGGACCGGCAGATCCGCGAGGCCGAGGAGCGAGGTGCCTTCGCCGACCTGCCCGGCGCCGGCAAGCCGATTCCCGGCCTCGACAGGCCCTACGACGCGATGTGGTGGGTCAAGGCGAAGATGGAGCGTGAGGGGCTCTCGGCGCTCCCGCCCTCGCTGGCACTGCGGAAGGCGGCCGAGGACGCCCGGGACGAGGCGTCCCGCGCACGGTCGGAGGCGGAGGTCCGACGCGTTCTGACCGAGGTGAACGAGAGGATTCGCGAGGCACTGGCCAGGCCGCCGGAGGGCCCGCCGCTGAACCTCGAGCCGTTCGACATCGACGCGATCGTGGCGGAGTGGCAGGCAGAGCGGCGCGGTCGCTGAGCGCGGTGCGCGCCCCGCACCTGGAATGCGTAATACTCAACTCATGAGATCGAGCATTACGGACCGGCGCGGCGGGGTCCAGGTCAGACGAGCCGTCGCACGGGACGCCAAGCGGCTCACCCGTCTGGTCACCACGTCGGGTGCCTACGAAGGCCCCTACGCACCCATGGTCGCGGGGTACAAGGTCGGCCCCGACTACATCGAAGCGAACGACGTCCACGTGGCCGTGGACGAAGACGGCCGGGTGCTCGGCTTCTACGCGCTGGTCATGTCCCCGCCGGAACTCGATCTGATGTTCGTTGCCGACGAGGCTCAGGGGCGGGGTATCGGACGGCTCCTCATCGGTCATCTGCGCGAGGAGGCGCGCCGCGCCGGCGTCGCCGCCGTGCGCGTGGTCGCACACCCTCCGGCCGAGGGCTTCTACCGCAGCGTGGGCGCCGAACGCACCGGCACCGTCGTGGCCCGTCCGCCCGCGGTGATGTGGGACCGGCCCGAGCTGCTGCTCACGACCGACGGCGGCCCCTGAGCCGCACGGCCCGGCCGGATCCCTGATCGCGGCCGGGCCGTTCGTATGTGCCGGGGACGGGGACCGCTACGACCAGCCGCCGTACGGACGGGTGATGAGTTCCAGCCCGTGACCGCTGGGGTCGGGGAAGTACACCCCGCGTCCGCCGTCGTTGTGATTGATCTCGCCGGGGTGCTTCCGGTGCGGATCGGCGTAATACGCGATCCCCTGCTCCTCGATGCGGCCGAAGGCGGTGTCGAACTCTGCCTCCGAGATCAGGAAGGCGTAGTGCTGCACGGTGATCGATTCGGCGGGAACCGTCGCGAAGTCCAGCGTGACGCCGTTCGCGAGGACGACCGGGATGAAGGGTCCCCATTCGGTTCCGACGGTGAGATCCAGGATATGTGCCAGGAAATCGGCGGACTCGCGGTTGTCCCGGCTGTGAACGATGGTGTGATTCAACTCGACTGACACTGTGGAATGCCTCCAACAGGCATCTCACGGGCTACCTCCACGCCTCACCCAGCCGGTGACCGACGCGCGATGCCGTACGACGATCTTAAGCGAGTTGTCACGGTGCGTCGAGGTTTGGCCCTCGGTCTGCGTCGATTTCCGGCCTGCCCTCGCCTGCCCTCCCGGACGCCGGTGTGGTGCATTTCCCGGCGGCTGCCACCATGGGGAGCATCGGCAGTCGCGCTGTCCCGCGACTGCCCGGACCGCGGGTGATCCAGGATTCACGACGGCTCCGCGGGGAACCAGTACCACCTCTACGAGGTGGGGGAGGCATCGATGGGACAGATACCGACGGGCAGTGGTGGGACCGGGAGAGACAGGCCGGGAACGAACCCGCGCAGCGGACGGCAGGAGACCGAGGAGGAGCGGGCGGACCGGCAATGGGGCGACCTGCTCCAGGAACTCCGGGTCGCGCAGACCGGCGTTCAGATCCTCTTCGGCTTCCTGCTCGCGGTGGTCTTCCAGCCACGCTTCGCCGATCTCTCCACCGTCGACCGGAACATCTACGTCGTGACCGTCATGCTGGGGTCAGCGACCGCGGCGGCACTGATAGGGCCCGTGTCGTACCACCGGCTGCTCACCGGCCGCCGGATGAAACCGCAGACGGTCACCTGGGCCTCACGCCTGACGAAGCTGGGGCTCGTCCTGCTCTTCTGCACGATGTGCAGCACGCTGCTGCTCATCCTGAGGGTGGCGCTGCACAACGTGGCGGCGTTGTGGCTGGTGGGCGGGATGGCCCTGTGGTTCCTGGTCTGCTGGTTCGTTTTCCCGCTGTGGGCCATCGCCCGGGACCCCGGCCGACGGCCGGCCGACGGGGGAGGGGCCCGGGACGGTGACGGAGAGGACCGGGACGGCGAGGGATCCGAACCTCGTCCCTGAGCTCGTCAGGCCTCGTCCACGTTCGCCGGGCTGCGTACGTCCGTCACGGTGAAGAGCCCGCCGTCCGGGTCCCGCAGGGTCGCCTCACTGCCGTGCTGCACGCCGCGCCGCTCCATGAGGGTCCCCCCGTTCCGCTGTGCGGCGAGGACCGTCGCATCCACATCGGCGACCGGGAACTGCACCTGCCAGTGCGGGCGCACCTGCGGGTCGGGAGCGGACTCCACGGCACCGGAGCTGATCCGGGCCAGCGGGCGTCCGTTGCAGCGTACGAGCACCTCTTCCTTGACGTACGCCACCTCGCAGCCGCCGGGCTCCCCGCTCTCCCAGCCGAGGACCTCGCCGTAGAAGATCGCGGCGTCGAAGGCGTCCCTGGTGCGCAGCCGGAGCCAGGCGTGTGCCCGGTTCCCGGACGGGGCCAGCGTGGCAGCGCGTCCTGTCCACTCCCAGACGCCGAAGGACGCGCCGTCCCGGTCGGCGGCCAGGACCGCGCGGCCCTGCCCCACCGTCAGCGGGCCCACCGCCACGGTGCCGCTGCGTTCGCGGATACGGGAGGCGACGACATCGGCGTCCCGGACGGAGAAGTACGGCATCCAGGCCACGGCGACCTGGTAGGCGGACGCGACCGCGCCGATGCCCGCCACCGGCACCCCGTCGGAGCGGGCCATCACGAAGTCCCTGCCCAGCGGCCCGAGGCGGAACGTCCAGCCGAGAACTGCGCCGTAGAAGAGCTGCGCGTCCGCCAGGTCGCGGGTCACCAGGTGGACCCAGCACGGGGCGCTCGCACCGCTCAGAACCGCCGGTTCCGGCGCGGTCCGCGGATCGCTAGGAGTCATGGTCCCACTGCCTTATCGGTTCTGCGGCATGACTTCTTCGGTGCCGCGCGGCCAGGACCAGCCTCATGCGCCGCGGCGACTCCCGCAACACGCGGCAGCCGCGATCACACTCCGCCCCGGGGTGGGGCGTTCGTGATGTCGAGGAAGACGTGCTCGGCCTCCGGCCAGGACCTGGCGATCGACCGCTTGATCCGGACGGCGACCCGCTCGACCTCCTCGCTGTCGATGCCGGGTGCCAGATCGACCCTGGCAGCCACCAGCACCGAGTCGAGGCCGAGGCCCATGGTGAACAGCGCCGCCACGTTGTCGATCTCGGCCTGGGCGGTGAGGAGATCCTCCACGCCCCGGCGCAGCCCGGGATCGGCGGACTCCCCGATCAGCCGGTCGCGGGCGTCCTTGCCGAGCCGGAAGGCGACGTAGACCAGCAGCATGCCGATCCCCAGAGAGGCCGATGCCTCCCACACGACGTCTCCCGTGACCATGTGCAGCACCATCCCCGCCATGGCCAGCACCACGCCCAGTACGGCCGTGCTGTCCTCGGCGATCACCGTTCTCAACGCGGGGTCTCGGGCGGCGCCCTTCTCCCCTCGGAGCTGCATCAGCGCGCGGACCAGCGAGCTGCCTTCCGCGAGGAGGGCGACCCCGAGGACGATCAGGCCGACCGTGTATCCGTCGGGTGACTCCTGCTCGTGGCGGCCCAGTGCCTCGAAGCCCTGGAAGAACGAGAAGCAGCCCCCCACGACGAAGATCCCGACGGCCGCGAGCAGCGACCAGAAGTAGCGCTCCTTGCCGTAGCCGAAGGGGTGCCGGGCGTCGGGTGGGCGTCGGCTGCGCCGCAGCGCGGCCAGCAGAAAGACCTCGTTCACGCTGTCCGCCACGGAGTGGGCGGCTTCGGACAGGAGGGCGGGCGAACCCGAGAAGAATCCCCCCACCCCCTTGGCCACGGCGATGACGAGGTTGGCGGCGAGTGCGACCAGGACGGTCACGCGGGTCTTGCGGTCGGACTCCGGCCGCTTCATATGTCCCCCGGTTCCATGCTCCTCCGATCGAAGGTGAAAGGTGACGGGCCCCGGGGCAGACGTCCGGGCC
>NZ_JBHWZS010000049.1:0-38059 GCF_042728155.1 Streptomyces sp. NPDC060209 | reverse complement strand
GTTTCACAGAGAACTGCCAGGTAGGGGCGGTACGGCGACCGGTGATGTGCGGATTGCGTAACACGTCTGTGGAGTCTGTCACTCCGGGTACGGGCCTCGAAGGGCCAAACCTGCCTGGCCAGGCGGTGAACGGCGGGTTTCCCAGGGGCGAGCGCCGGTAAACGTCCGCCTTGCGAGACGGTCACGGAGAGTGCGACCATCACACTGTTCCCCCCTGTCATCGCAAGGTAGGTCGTCTGTGTCTGTGCCGCATGAAGCCAAGCCCCGGACCACAGCGGTCGTGCTCGCCGGTGGGACCGGTCAGCGTGTGGGACTGTCGATCCCCAAGCAGCTGCTGAAGATCGCCGGTAAGGCAGTCATCGAGCACACGCTGAGCATCTTCCAGAACGCCGAGGGCATCGACGATGTCATCGTGCTGATGGCGCCGGGCTTCGTGCCCGACGTCGAGAAGATCGTCTCCAAGGCCGGGCTGACCAAGGTCATCAAGATCATCGAGGGTGGCAACACCCGGAACGAGACCACCGAGCGTGCCATCGCGGCCCTCGGCGAAGGGCTCGCGGAGGGTGAGGACCGCAACGTCCTCTTCCATGACGCGGTCCGTCCGCTTCTGTCACAGCGTGTCATCAAGGACTGTGTCGACGCCCTCGACCGCTACCAGGCGGTCGACGTCGCCATCCCCTCCGCCGACACGATCATCGTGACCCGGACCCACGGCGAGGACGGCGAATTCATCACCGACGTCCCGGACCGGTCCCGGCTGCGCCGCGGCCAGACCCCGCAGGCGTTCAAGCTGTCCACGATCCGCAAGGCGTACGAGGTCGCGGCCGGCGACCCGAACTTCCAGGCCACCGACGACTGCTCGGTCGTCCTTCGGTACCTCCCCGACGTGCCGATCTACGTGGTCGCGGGCGACGAGTACAACATGAAGGTGACCCAGCCGGTCGACGTCTTCATCACCGACAAGCTCTTCCAGCTGGCCTCCACCGCGGCACCGCGCCAGGCCGACGAGGCCGCCTACCGCGATCTGCTGTCGGGCAAGACGCTGGTCGTCTTCGGCGGTTCGTACGGCATCGGCGCCGACATCGCCACGCTGGCCGAGCAGTACGGCGCCAGCGTGTACGCGCTGGGCCGTTCCACCACGGGTACTCACGTCGAGAACCCGGAGCACATCGACGACGCGCTGTCCAAGGCGTACGCCGAGACCGGACGCGTCGACTACGTGATCAACACCGCGGGCGTGCTGCGCATCGGCAAGCTGGCGGAGACGGACAACACGACGATCCAGGAAGCGCTGAACGTCAACTACCTGGCGCCCGTCCAGATCGCCCGTGCCTCGTACAAGTACCTGGCGGAGACCCAGGGGCAGCTGCTGCTGTACACCTCCAGCAGCTACACCCGGGGCCGTGCCGAGTACAGCCTCTACTCCTCCACCAAGGCCGCGATGGTGAACCTCACGCAGGCGCTGGCCGACGAGTGGGCGGGCGAGGGCATCAGGGTCAACTGCGTGAACCCGGAGCGCACCGCCACCCCCATGCGGACCAAGGCGTTCGGCCAGGAGCCGGACGGCTCGCTGCTCTCCTCCGAGGCCGTGGCGCGCACCTCGCTGGACGTCCTCCTGTCCGCGATGACGGGTCACGTCATCGACGTACGGCAGCAGGACCCGACCCGCGATGTCACCGAAGCCTCTGGCTTCGAGCAGGCACTGGCCTCGGTTCTGGACCGTCAGGAAGATGTGTAATAATTCTTGACAAATGTACTTTTACGGGCCTCTGGGTTCACCGAAAGGTGAACCCAGAGGCCCGAGTGCGTGAAGCCGAATCTTCACATTTCCCTCTATACGTGAAACAACCGGCACCCCCTGGAGCAGGTTCTTCGTGATTTCGACAGCCATTCGCCTGGCCCGTGTGGGCAGTCGGGCAGAACTGTTGGCAGCAATACTGATGACGTTGGGATACCCCTGCGTCATGGTCGCCGCTCTTCTCCCCGATATCTGGTTCTTCGCGGCGGCCACGGCTGTCACGTACATCGCGGACTGGTATCTGCACCAGCGCGGCAGTTATCTGATCAACCGGCTCGGCAAGGTGCGGGCGGGACTGCCCATCCGCTTCCTGCTGCGCCAGCTGATGATCATCCTGTTGCTGGCCCGGCTGGACCTCGCCGAGGAACCGCTCTTCTACGCGGCAGTCGCGTGCTTCCTCCTCTTCTACGGTCTGCAGGCCCCGCACGGCGCGCTGACGACGTTGATCCGGCTGCGCCGCAGCCTGCCGATCGTCACCCGGAACGTGGACCTGCACGCCGTCCGCATCCCTGACGCCCCGCCGCGCGTGCTGCTGCACCGCTCCAGCGAGAAGATGCTCCACCTGGACCTCCCCGCGGTGGCGGGCGTCCTGGTCGCCGCGGGCACGGGCGAGGATTTCCTCGGGTACATCGGGGCCGGGGTGACGCTGCTGCTGGCCGTCGGCTACAACGCCCTGCTCATCCCGTATCTGCGCCGGAGCCGACGGGCGCCGTCGGCCCCTGTCGTGCTGAAGGCCCTGGACACCTGGCTGGGCGAGTACCAGCCGACCGTCGTGCTCTACTTCTCCGGCTCCAGCGAGTCTGCCTACCAGGGCAACATGTGGCTCGACACCATGGCCGCCGTCGAGGGCCGCCCGCTGATCGTCATGCGCGAGCGCAACCTGGTCTCGCAGCTCTCGGACACCTCCGTGCCCGTGGTCTGCGTGCCTGCCGGCACCCACCTGATGAACATGAACCTCTCCACGGTCCGTGTGTGCCTGTATCCGGCCAATGTCGGCAAGAACATCCACATGCTGCGCGTCCCGACCATGAAGCACGTGTTCATCGGCCACGGCGACAGCGACAAGCTGGCCAGCGTCAACCCGTACTCCAAGGTGTACGACGAGGTGTGGACGGCCGGCCGTGCGGGCCGCGACCGCTACGCCCTGGCCGATGTCGGAATCCGCGACGAGGACATCGTCGAGGTCGGGCGGCCGCAGCTGGCGCCCATCGAGAGCTGGACCGGCACGACGAAGAACCCCATCCCGACGGTGCTGTACGCCCCCACCTGGGAGGGCTGGGACGACAACCCCGGCAACACCTCGCTGCTGCTGGCCGGTGAGAACATCGTCCGCAGGCTGCTGAAGGCGGACAGCCCGGTCCGGGTCATCTACAAGCCGCACCCCTTCACCGGTATCCGCAGCGCCAAGGCCAGGGAGGTCAACGCCCGGATCAAGGCCCTGATCGCCAAGTCCACGCAGGAACGCGCCGCCGACCCGCGCTGGGCGAAGGAGGCCTCGGCGGCCGCTGCCGGGCAGAGCGCCGCCAAGTCGGAACTGGTTCGCGTCGGGGCCCGCCTGGCGGAGCTGGCGAAGCCCGGCCGGGCCGGGGGCGACGAGTCCGAGGAGTCGCGGGTCGCGCTCGCCGATCCGGCCCGCCAGGTGGAGATCGCCACCCTGCGGGCCGAGTGGAACGACGCCTACTGGCGCTCCTTCGGCTGGTGGGAGCACAAGACGGTCACCGGCGCGCAGCCGAAGCTGTACGACTGCTTCAACCAGTCCGACGCCATGGTTTCGGACATCTCCAGCGTGGTGTCCGACTTCATCGCGAGCGGCAAGCCGTACGCGGTCACGGACTCGGCGGAGCTCGGCGTGGACGAGTTCAAGCGCCAGAACACCGCTGTACGGGCAGCCGTCATCCTCTCCAACGGTGCGGACGAGATCGACGTGCTGCTGCGCGCGGTCGCCGACCCGGCGGCGGACCCGCTGGCCGAGGCCCGCCACGAGCTGAAGACCTACCTGCTGGGCCCGGACGAGCCGACCTCCATGGAGCAGTTCAACGCGGCCGTCCAGGTGCTCGCGGCCAAGGCCGAGGCCCGCAACGCGGGCGTCGCACAGCGCGTGGGCGAGCAGGTTCCCGCCCCGCTGCCCGACCCCGAGGCGGCGTCCAGCGGCGCCGGGGACGGGGCGGCGGAGATCGTCGCCGAGGCCGAAGCCGCGGTCGATCCCGATGTGCCGTCCCCGGACGCCGACGCGGGAATCGGTGCGGGTCCCTCGGCGATCCGCTGACCCCGGGTGTCCGGGCGACAGCGGGAAGTGACGCCGGTGCCCGGATGCGGAGCTGACCGCCAGGTGTAATCCAGCTGTCACTCAGTTGTTCGAAAGTAGTCCGGTTCGCGACGCAACCTACGCAACGGCCCGTCCGTCTCCTCCTACGGGAGGGGAACGTACGGGCCGTTCTGCGTGTCCGTGCGCGGAGCACGCCATGTGTCGTCGTTCCATCGTCTCTCCTGATTGATACGTATATGTGTGTGAACCGGGGAGAGATGAGTAGCAGCGCACCGGATGTGACCGTCATCATCGGCGCCTATCAAGCGATGCCCTACCTGATCCGTTGCCTGGAGTCCGTCGAAGCGCAGACGCTTCCGGCCGGGCGTATGGAGATCGTGGCCATCGACGACGGGTCGACCGACGGCACGGGGGAGTACCTGGAGGAGTTCGCGGCCCGGACCGCCATCGACATGCGTGTCGTCCGCCAGGAGAACTCCGGCGGTCCCAGCGGCCCGCGCAACCGCGGTATCGGCCTCGCCCGCGGCAGGTACGTCTTCTTCCTCGACGCGGACGACTACTTCGGCGAGGAAGCACTGGAGCGGATGGTCGCCATGGGCGACCGGGCCGGCACCGACGTGGTCCTCGGAAAGGTCGTCGGCGTCAACCGCGGTGCGGCGAAGTCGATGTGGAAGCAGACGGTCGAGCGGGCCGATCTCTACTCCTCCAACATCAAGTTCACCCTGAGTGCCCAGAAGCTGTTCCGACGGGACCTTCTCGTGCGGCTCGGCATGACCTTCGACGAAGGCCTCAAGACGGGTGAGGACGCACTCTTCACCATGGAGGCGTACCTGCGGGGCAACGGCGTCTCGGTCGTGGCCGACTACACCTGCTACTACCTGGTGGGCCGGGACGACGGCAAACACGTGACGAAGAGCGGCAGCTACGTGCTGCGCTTCGATTCGGCACGGGCGCTGATGTCCCTGATCGCCGCGCATGTGCCGCCGGGGCCGAAGCGGGACATCCTGATGGTCCGCCCGTTCGTCATCACCTTGCTCCCGCAGTTCGGACCGGCTCTGCTGCGCCAGTCCGACGAGGTGCGGAGGGAGAAGATGGAGCTGGCGGCGCCGCTGCTGGAGAGCTTCTGGTCGCCGGGTCTGGCCCGTCGCCTGAAGGTCAACGAGCGGCTCCGGCTGATCTGCGTCTCGAAGGGAAGGCTCGACCTGCTCCTGGACATCCTGCAGTTCATGAACGACAAGAAGAAGCCCCGGCCGGTCCGCAAGGGCCTTCGAGGCCGGCTGTACCTGGTCTACCCCCACTTCGGCGAGGGCGCGGAGCTGCCCCTGTCGGCGTTCGAGCTGACCGTGCCCGAATGGATCGGACGCAAGCGGATCGATGTGCCGGGGCGTCAGTCCCCTGCCGCCTTCCTGCGGCGGCTTGCGGGCAAGGCGCGCAGGACGGCCCGGTCCGCCGGGCTGCACATGCCGCGCCGCGCCCACAAGGTCTGAGACGGACGTGGGGCGGCAGCGGACATGATCCCTACTGTTCGGGGCGCAGCAGCCTCCGGACGGGACGCCCCACCACTCGTCGGGCGCGCCGGTAGGCGGACGGCCACGCCGCCGCCCCCTCGCCCGCCTGCACCTTGATGCTGACCGGGCCGGTCTTCTTCTCGAGCTGGCTGCGCAACTCGGCGTTCTGCGTGGCCAGCTCCTCCATCCGGCTCTGCATCCAGCCGAAACGGCTGCTCAGCGAATCGGGGTCGGTGTCGGTCCACGGACGGACGGCGGGAGGAAGCGCGAGCTTGGACACCTGCGCGTCGAACGCCTTGCCGCTGTCGCCGTGGTGGAAGGTGTTCTCCAGGCCGTTCTTCTCCATGAAGCCGGTGAAGCGGAGGAAGCGTTCCTTGTGGCCGTTCACCAGCTCGCCGAAGTCCGCCGCCTCGTACAGCTCGGCGGGGTCGATGTTCCTGGGCGTCTCGGAGATCTTGCGGTGCGGAATGCCGAAGTAGCGGCAGAGCTCCAGGGTCCGCGAGTCGCTGCAGAGCACAGTGCTCGGCACGCCGGCCAGCAGCGCCGCGATGTTCCCGTGGATGCGTGAGCCGAACGAGAAGTCGAACGCGCGAAGTTCATTGATCCAGGTGGGCGGGTCGACATAGAGCCGGACCTTGCCCTCGCGGTACATCGGGTGGGACGGATGGGTCGGCATCGAGGTCTGGGCGCCGATCGGGTTCGAGGTCTCCCGCCAGTGGAGCAGCTGGGCCTCGAGGAGGTTCTGCCCGATGAACCGCAGGTTCGGATAGCGCTCGTGGGCCTGCCGGATGATGGCGTCGAGGCCGTGCGAACGTACGGCGCTGTGCGAGCCGTTCACCGAGATCAGGGAGTCCGTGGTGAGCGACTCGGTCTTCTTCTCGAGCGTGAACGTCTCGCCGTGCATGAACATCGAAGGGCAGCCGATGACCTCGACGTCCCGGAATCCCATGTTCTTGAGGTACTGCTCGGTGAACTCGCCACGCACACCGATGGACGCGCTGCGGTTGAGCACCTCTGTGACGAATTCCCTGACCGTCGGCTCCATCGGCTTCAGCCGGGCCGCGTCGTACTTGAGGTCGGCCTGCGCGCCGACCCCCAGGACGACGACGGGGATGCGCAGCTTCTTGATCAGCTGTGTCATCCGCTTCAAGGGCCGCTCGAAGGTCGGACGGAAGGCGTTCGCCAGGGGCACGACGAATACGTCGAACTCCTCGTTGATGCGAGCGGCCGCCGACGGATCCGTGCGGATGCCGTTCGAGAAGACCTCTGCCCGCGGAGTCGTAAGGATCTTGTGGGCCGCGTCGCTGAAGATCAAGTTGCCCGCGTTGGTCGCGAAGACATCTCTGGCGAGGGACTGTTCGAGCGAAGCTACATCGAAGGGGCTTTTGCCCGATCTGAGGAGAATGCGCCTCTGGCGGGCCGGTTCATCTGTCACGTAATAGAGGGTAGCCCGATGAATGGCCGGTGGAGATTACGTAAATGACTCCATTCGGGGGTATGTCGGAAGGTGACTCGGAGTGGTCATTCTGCGTAGGGGCGTCTGCGCGGTGACAGCAGCTGAGACAGCGCGGTGCCGACCCAGCCCCTCGCGTAGATTGAGGAGAACCGAGCAGGACGACGTGATGGGGACGGGCGTACGTGTCAGGGGCAAGGGAATCCGAAGGCGCGGCAGGGGAACCCGAAGGCGCGCTCCGCACACCCTCAGGGGGCGGCGTGGGGCGGCGGCCGGGGGTGACCGACGCCCGCAGGATTGTCGTCAAGGTCGGGTCCTCCTCGCTCACCACCGCGGCAGGAGGGCTTGACGCCGACCGGGTGGACGCGCTCGTCGACTCACTCGCCAAGGTCAGGAGCGGCGGGGAGCGTGAGATCGTCCTCGTCTCCAGCGGCGCCATCGCGGCCGGTCTCGCCCCCCTCGGGCTGGTCCGCAGACCCAAGGACCTGGCCCGGCAGCAGGCGGCCGCCAGTGTCGGCCAGGGACTGCTCGTCGCCCGCTACACCGCGTCCTTCGCCCGCTACGGCATACGGGTCGGACAGGTGCTCCTGACCTCGGACGACACCAGCCGGCGCGCCCACTACCGCAACGCCTACAGCACGCTCGACCAGCTCCTGGAGATGGGCGCGTTCCCGGTCGTCAACGAGAACGACACGGTGGCCACGGACGAGATCCGGTTCGGGGACAACGACCGGCTCGCCGCACTCGTCGCCCATCTCGTCCATGCTGACCTCCTCGTACTCCTCTCCGACGTCGACGGCCTCTACGACGGGGACCCGAGCACACCTGGCACCTCCCGCATCGCGGAGGTGGGCGGACCCGCCGACCTGGAAGGCGTCACCATCGGCAGCGCGGGGAAGGCGGGTGTGGGCACCGGAGGCATGGTCACCAAGGTCGAGGCGGCCCGGATCGCCACCGCCGCGGGTATCCCGGTCGTCCTCACCTCGGCGAGCCACGTCGCCGACGCCCTCGCGGGGCGCGACACCGGCACGTACTTCCACCGCACCGGGCGCCGCTCGGCCGACCGGCTGCTCTGGCTGGCCCATGCCTCGACCCCGCAGGGCGCCCTCACCCTCGACGACGGAGCCGTGCGCGCGGTCGTGGAGCGCCGCACCTCCTTGCTGCCCGCCGGGATCTCCGCGGTCGAGGGCGAGTTCTCCGCGGGGGACCCGGTCGAGCTGCGGGACCCCGCCGGCCGCGCCGTCGCCCGTGGGCTCGTCAACTTCGACGCCAAGGAGATCCCCCAGCTGCTCGGCCGTTCCACCCGCGACCTCGCGCGTGAACTGGGCCCCGCCTACGAGCGGGAAGTCGTACACAGGGACGATCTCGTCGTCCTCACGCCCCGCCCGGCCCCCTGAAACGGCTGAAAGTCCAGCCTTCGGGCGGAGACCTTGACGAAAACCGCCCCACGCCCGGCCCCGGGCTGGTCAACTTTGTCACGGGGACACAAAAGGGGTCAGCACAGCTACGCATTCACAGGAGGCCGCCGGTGAGACGAGCGCGCCCGGGGGCACTGCCCCGCGGAACGGGCAGCCGCGCCCTGACCAGTGTCGGGGCGGGAGCCGACTTCGTCGGCACGCCCACCGACCAGACCCTCGAACAGGAACCGGTGGTGAGGGACGAGGAACTGACCCGCTCCAAGCTGTGGCACATCACCCTCAGTATTTCCGGCAGCGAGACGCCGCTGAAGGAGGTCAGACGCGGTCTGGAGCAGTTGGCGCATGATCACCCCTTCCTGCTCACCAGCCGGTATGCCAACGACCACGCGGAGATCCGCTACTGGGAAGAGGCCAGGGACCTTCACGACGCCGCGGCGGTCGCTCTGCGGCTGTGGGGCGAACACCGCTCCAGCGCGAAGCTCCCGCCCTGGGAGATCGTCGGCCTGGAGGTCATCGACCGGGAGACGTACCACCTGCGTATCGCCGAGGGCTACGGCCCGCCACCGGCCGCCCCCGTCGGGGTGCACCCGTACTGACCGGGCGGCTCCGACCGGTGCGCCCGTGCTGACCGGACCGGGTGCACAGGAACCGATACGGCTGTCTCGCATCACGGGATACGTGACGGATGCCCGCAGTGTGCGCACTACCCTGCGGGCATGACCACGCTTTCGCCGTACGACAACATGTCCCCGGTCGCCCAGGCCGCCTACCGGGCACGCGCCGCCGCCGACGACATCGCGCCACTCCCGCGCGCGGCGAAGGACGACGCCCTGCTGGCGATCGCGGACGCGCTCGAGGTGCGCACCAGCGAGATCGTCGAGGCCAACGCCGAGGACATCGCGAAGGCCAGGGAGGCCGGGACGAGCGAGTCGATCGTCGACCGGCTCACGCTCACCCCGGAGCGGATCCGCGCGATCGCAGCGGACGCGCGTGACGTGGCGGCGTTGCCCGACCCGGTGGGCGAAGTGGTCCGGGGCTCCACCCTCCCCAACGGCATCGATCTGCGTCAGGTGCGGGTGCCGCTCGGGGTGGTCGGCATCATCTACGAGGCCCGGCCCAACGTGACGGTCGACGCCGCCGCGCTCTGCCTGAAGTCGGGCAACGCGGTGCTGCTGCGCGGATCGTCCTCGGCGTACGCCTCGAACCTCGCACTCGTGCGGGTGCTCCGTGACGCGGTGGGCGGGTCCGGTCTCCCGGCGGACGCGGTGCAGCTCGTCCCGGGCGAGAACCGCGATTCGGTGCGCGAACTGATGAGGGCCCGAGGCCTCGTCGACGTACTGATCCCGCGCGGCGGCGCCTCCCTGATCCGCACGGTCGTGGAGGAGTCGACGGTCCCCGTCATCGAGACCGGCACCGGCAACTGCCATGTGTACGTCGACGCGCAGACCGATCTCGGCATGGCCGTCGAGATCCTGGTCAATTCCAAGGCACAGCGCCCGAGCGTGTGCAACGCCGCCGAGACCCTCCTGGTCCACAAGGACATCGCCGCGGACTTCCTGCCCCTGGCCCTGGACGCGCTGGCCGAGGCCGGGGTGACCGTGCACGGCGACGAGCGGGTGCTCGGGTACGCCGAGGGGTCCAAGGCCACCGTGGTGGCGGCGACGCCGGAGGACTGGGAGACCGAATACCTCTCGTACGACATCGCGGCCGCGGTCGTGGAGTCCCTGGAGTCCGCCGTGGCGCACATCCGGCTCTGGTCCTCCGGTCATACCGAGGCGATCGTCACCACGTCGCAGGCCGCTGCCCGTCGGTTCACCCAGTTGGTGGATTCCACGACGGTCGCCGTGAACGCGTCCACGCGCTTCACGGACGGCGGCCAGTTCGGATTCGGCGCCGAGATCGGCATCTCCACGCAGAAGCTGCACGCCCGTGGACCGATGGGGCTGCCGGAGCTGACGTCGACCAAGTACATCGTCACCGGCGACGGCCACATCCGTTAGAGGGCATCCGCCGGCGGTGCTCCCGGCGGGGTGGGCGAGTTTGCGGGCTCTCTGCCCAAAACGCCCCGCCGGGGCTACGCTGAAGCTGTGCCGGACGACGTGGGGGGCAGGCCGTTCCCGGACGGCTGGGAGCCCGACGACGACCGCGGGGGCGCGGACGAGGACTTCGCCTCCGTGGTGTTCGACGAGGACTTCGTCAGGTCCGCCGAGATCCACGAACCCACCGCGGTCGAGCGTCTGCTGGCCGCCGCGCAGGCCCGCGCCGAGGCCGAGGCGAGCAGGGCGCGTTCGGGTGGCGGCGCCCTGGACGACGACCTCTACGATGACTACGGCCCGGATGGCGTGTACGGCCGCGAGAGGGCCTTCGGCGACTCCCACGACCCTGATGACCCCGATGCCGCCTACGACGACGACAGCGGCCCCTACGGGCGTCATGGCGGCTCCTTGCGCCCCTACCGGGGATCGGCTCGCTGGCACCGGCCGGTCGCCTGGCTGCTCGCCTTGCTGATGGGAATCGGGATGGTGGCGCTCGCCTTCAGCGCCGTGTACCGCGGGGCCGCGGGCAACCGGCAGGAGCAGGCGCCGCCACCGGTGACCAGCGGCGTCGACAAGCCGGGTGCGGTCCCTTCAGCCTCGGCGGACTACTCCCGCCCCGCGGTTTCCGCGGTTCCCCGCACGCCTTGAACCGCCGCGGGGTGAGCCGGGGCCCGGTGGCCCGACGGCCGTCGGGCTGCAGGCCGGCCGAACGGGGCTGAGCCCGGAGGCGGGGCCGAGAGTCCCGCGGCCGCCCTCCCGGCCGCGCTCCACCTGCGCTCCCACCTGCGGGGCGTTTACCTTGATGAGGATCGACCCAATCTGAAGGTATGACCTTGTGACCCCTCCTCCCGTCCCCGTCCCCGGGGAGAGGGCCAGCCACTTGTCCATGTGTCGAACCCGTGACGGACAGGTCCGCCCGATGCCAAGCGGCTGAGGCGGATCCCAGCGCCAGCCCCCGCCGGTGGCGCGGAGATCGGGAGAAGTCATGACAGGCCGCGGAGAACCGCCGGAAGGTCCGCCCGAGAACCCCTCGGGCGGGGAGGACGAGTACCGCTCACTCGTCTTCGACGAATCGTTCGTCCGTGCTGCCCGGCTGCAGGAATTCTCTGCCCAGGAACGCATGGGTCAGCACGCACGCGCCGTGCGCTCCCTCCCCGGCCGTGGCACCCGCAGGCACCGGTCGAGGGCCGGTATCGCTCTCGTCGTACTGATCGCGCTGGCGTTCGCGACCGCCGTCTACATCGGCTTCCGCAACCCCTATCCGACGCCCGTCGGCAGACGCGCCGAACCGCTCCAGACCACGGTGATCCCACTCGCCCCCAAGGGGCCCGTACCCGGAGGGACCGCCGAGTCGCTCCTCGACGACGGCTCGGCCGCGGCGTACCGCACGGGAGCCTCGGGCATCAACCTCCCGTCGGTCCGGCGGACGAAGAACTTCTCGGACAGCCAGGTGACCATCGCCCTGACCACTGTCAAGGACTACCTGGTGGGCTCGTCCCTCGACCCCGACGTACTCACCGGCGGGGTGGTCCGGCCGGTCGGGCGGCTGCTCGACCCGGATCAGACCGCGCAGTTCGACCGGAGTATGGACTCACCGGCTGACGACGGTGAGCACAGCGCGACCGGCTGGCTGGTGCGCTTCGACCCGGCCGACGTGGAACTGGCCGACCCCGACATCCGGGTCCACGGCACCCTCTCCTACGCGGAGGCGGGGGCGGACACCCTGGAGGTGGTGTCCGACCACACCTTCACGTACGCGCTGAGGCCCGCCGTGGCCGGCCCCCACCGGGCCGACGGAGCCTCGTTGTTCACCGTGCGTCGCGTCCTGCACTTCCTGCTCGACCGGGAAGACATCCGGCTGCACCGGCTCGAAGTCCGCAGCGCCTATGTCCAGGCCGGTCCGCAGTCGTGCTCGGCCGTGACCACGGGAACCCTGCGCCCGCTGCTCGCGGGCGAGCGTGCGGACACCCGGGGCCCCACAGGCACCGACCCGTACGCCACGGGCGTGCCGGCGGCGGCGCTCTGCGGCACGCTGGCCATCACGTCCCCGACTCAGGGCCCTCCTCCGGGTCCGGACGCCTCCAGGTCCCTTCGGAGCCGTCCGTAGTGCCCGAGCCCGTCGAGCCGCCCTTGTCACCCTTGCCCGCGCCGCCGCCGGCAGCGCTTCCGCCGCCCGCGCCGGTGAACTTGTCCCGGAGCTTGCCTCCCAGGTCGCCCGCGCCGCCCGCGATGTCACCGACGAGCTTCATCAGCGGGTCCTTGCTGGTGCGCACCGTGTCGGCGTAGTGCGCCGCGGATTCGCGGAAGGAGTCCGTGACCGACGTGTCCTTGTCCTCGTCGCGCTTGGGGTAGTGGCCGTCCATGATGCGCTGGAAGTCCCGGCTCTCCGACCACTTCTTCAGCTCGGCAGCCCGGACCGTGGTGAACGGATGCGTCCGGGGCAGAACATTGAGGATCTTGAGCACGGAGTCGCGGAGGTCGCCGCTCTTCTCGTACTCGTCGGCCTGGGCGAGGAAGGCGTCCACATTCATCTCGTGAAGATGATTGCCGCCGGCGATCTTCATCAGCCCTCGCATCGAGGCACGCAGATCCTGCCCCACCAGCAGCCCGGCCCGGTCGGCGGACAGCTCCGACTTGCGGAACCACTCGCGCAACGCGGTCACGATGGCCATGATCGCGATATTGCCGAGCGGGATCCACGCCACCTTGAGCGCGAGATTGGTGAGGAAGAGCAATATCGTGCGGTACACCGCGTGACCGGAGAGGGCATGGCCCACCTCGTGGCCGACGACGGCCCGCATCTCCTCCTCGTCGAGCAGCTCCACCAGCCCCGTCGTCACCACGATGATCGGCTCGTCGAGGCCGATACACATGGCGTTCGGCTGCGGGTTCTGGGTCACGTACATCGGCGGGACCTTCTTGAGGTCCAGGATGTAACAGGCGTCCCGCAGCATGTCGTTGAGATGCGCGAACTGGGCGTCGCTCACCCGGACGGAGTCCGACAGGAAGAGCAGCCGCAGGCTGCGCTCGGGAAGCAGGCCGCTCAGCGCCTTGAACACGGTGTCGAAGCCGCTCAGCTTGCGCAGGGCCACCAGGGCCGAGCGGTCCGCAGGGTGCTCGTAGGCCCGCGAGGAGATGTCCGGGAATCGCTTGCGGTGCCTGCTCGGCACGCTCTCGTGACTGCTGTCGGTCATGGATGCCCCCTGTTCGTACGAGACGTTGCTCGTCCCCCTGACAAAAGCCAGCGTATGCGCTGGCGCTACGGTGTGCGGGGGGCTGTGGATAACTTTGAGGAGCGCCCGGAATGCCGCATACCGCCGTCATGCTCGCCGCCGTGTCCGAGGACCAGGGACCGGGTAACACGCTCCGCGTCGTGCTGCTCGTCGCACTCGTCGGAGCTGCCCTGCTCGCCTGGTTCCTGCTGCGCGGATACGGCAACGACGACAACAACGACTGAGTCGGCGTGAGCGTGCCCGTGACGCCCGCATACGATGTGCGCGACGTCTCCCTCCTGATTCCCGATGGATAGGTCCTGCAGAAGATGAGCCTCTCGAGCACCGCGCACCAGCTGGTCACCCTCGCCTCCGAAGGCGAGCAGGGTGGTAACCACGAAAGCCTCAGCCCGTACCTCACCGGTGGCGGCGCGCTCTTCGTGCTGCTGCTCCTGCTGTGGATCACCACCCGTTTCAACCGAGACCGCTGAGGCAGAGGCGAACAGCTGTACCAGTAGGGTCTGCACGCATGGGAGAGCAGGAAGTGCCTACCGGCCGCGGCAAGCGCCGACTCGGCGTGATGGGCGGGACTTTTGACCCGATCCATCACGGACACCTGGTGGCGGCCAGCGAAGTGGCCGCCCACTTCCACCTGGACGAGGTCATCTTCGTCCCGACCGGGCAGCCTTGGCAGAAGAGCCACAAGCAGGTGTCCCCGGCCGAGGACCGCTATCTGATGACCGTCATCGCGACGGCGTCCAACCCGCAGTTCTCGGTGAGCCGCAGCGACATCGACCGCGGCGGACCGACGTACACGATCGATACTCTGCGGGATCTGCGCACGGTCCACGGTGACGCGGACCTCTTCTTCATCACCGGCGCCGACGCCCTGTCCCAGATCCTGACCTGGCGGGACGCCGAGGAGCTGTTCTCGCTCTCCCACTTCATCGGTGTGACCCGGCCGGGTCACCTGCTGACGGACGACGGCCTGCCCAAGGGCGGGGTCTCGCTGGTGGAGGTGCCGGCACTGGCGATCTCGTCCACAGACTGCCGTGCCAGGGTCGCGCAGGGGGAGCCGGTCTGGTATCTGGTGCCGGACGGTGTCGTCCGCTACATCGACAAGCGCCAGCTGTACCGCGGCGAATGAGCCACGGAGAGGGGCACCTGTGAACGACCGACAGAACCCGTACGACCCGTACCAGCAGCCGCAGATCATCGGCTACGACGAGTACGGGCAGCCGGTCTATCAGCAGCAGGGGCAGCAGCAGTACGACCCGTACGCCCAGCAGCAGCCGCAGCAGCCGCAGCAGCCGCAGCAGCCTCAGCAGGACGGGCAGTCGCAGCAGGGCTACGGCTACGACCCGTACGCCGGTGCGCAGCAGCAGTACGACCCGTACGCCGGCCAGCACACCCAGCATCAGGCGCAGCAGCCCCAGCAGGCGCAGCAGCCCCAGCAGGGATACGGGTACGACGACAACTACGGCGCGTACGGCTACGACACGGGCCGGCAGCCCGCCGTGGACGACTCCACCCAGCAGTGGGCCGCGGCCCCGGCCCCTGCCGCACCGGCGGCGGCACCGCCACCGCCGGTGCCGGGACAGCGGCGCGAGCCCGAACCGGCGGCCGAGGCCGCCGTTCCCGGACAGCGCAGGGCCGACGGCGACCGCGGCACGGAGCAGTTCTCCTTCATCGAGGAGCCCGACGAGGACTCCGAAGATGTCATCGACTGGCTGAAATTCACCGAGAGCCGCAGCGAGCGGCGCGAAGAGGCACGCCGACGCGGGCACAACCGGATGGTCGCGCTGATAGTCGTCGTGGCCCTGGTGGTCGTCGGCGGAGCGGGCTACCTCTGGTTCGCCGGAAAGATCCCCGGAGTCTCGAGCAAGGACGAGCAGAACACCACGGCGACGGGCCCGCAGAAGCGGGACGTGATCGTCGTCCATCTGCACAACACAAAAAAGGGCGGCACCTCGACGGCGCTGCTCGTCGACAACGTCACCACCGAGCAGGGCACCACCGTCCTGCTCCCCAACTCGCTGGGCGTGGCCGCGGAGGACGGATCCACCACCACGCTCGGCAAGTCCGTCGACGAAGACGGGTCCACCGGCACCCGTGAGGCGATCGACACCCTGCTCGGAACCAGCATCAGCGGCACCTGGCGACTCGACACCCCGTACCTCGAGAACCTCGTAGAGCTCGTGGGCAACATCGAGGTCGACACCGACACGGCTGTCCCCGACTCCAAGAAGGGCGCCTCGCCGCTCGTGAACAAGGGGGAGGGGCAGACGCTGAGCGGCCCGATGGCCGTCGCGTACGCCACCTACCAGGGCGCGGGCGAGCCGGAGGCCAAGCAGCTGATGCGCTTCGGCCAGGTCATGCGGAGCGTGCTGCGCAAGCTGTCGGAGGACCCCAAGGCCGCGACCGTCACCATCGAGACCCTCGCGCAGATCCTCGACCCCTCGCTGCCGGAGCAGGACCTCGGTGCCTCCCTGGCGAAGCTCGCCGGGCACGCCAAGGTGGGCGACTACAAGACGGAGCTGCTCCCGGTCCAGAGCGACGGAACCCTCACCGAGAAGGCCACCGCGAGCGTCGTCAAGGACGTCCTGGGCGGCAAGGTGAAGGCCCCTGACCAGGGCGCGGCAGTACGCGTGGGCATCAAGAACGCCACGGGGAACACGAAGGGTACGGAGTACGCCAGGGTCCAGCTCGTCAACGGCGGCTACGCCTTCGTCGACAGCGGCAAGGCGGACGCCGCGACGTCGTCCGAGGTGGTCTACGGGGCCGCGGAGGACAAGGCGAAAGCCGTCGAGGTCGCCAAGACCCTGGGGCTGCCGGAGAGCTCGGTGAAGAAGGGCGAACCTGCCGCGAACGCCGACGTGTCCGTCGCTCTCGGACAGGACTACAAGATCCCCGAGCAGACGTAGTAAGGGCTGTCGGCGGTCCGTGAGACCCTAGAGGTCGATCTGACCGCCGACGAAAGCCTGCATGTGACCGCCACGGACCGCTCCATCGAGCTCATCAACGCCGCCGCCCAGGCGGCGGCCGACCGGCTCGCGCACGACATCATCGCCTACGACGTCAGCGACGTGCTGTCGATCACCGACGCCTTCCTGCTGGCCTCGGCTCCCAACGACCGCCAGGTCAAGTCGATCGTCGACGAGATCGAGGAGCGGCTGCAGAAGGAGCTCGGCGCCAAGCCGGTACGCCGCGAGGGCGACCGCGACGCCCGCTGGATCCTCCTCGACTACGTCGACATCGTGATCCACGTCCAGCACAGCGAGGAGCGCGTGTTCTACGCGCTCGAGCGCCTGTGGAAGGACTGCCCCGAGATCGCCCTCCCCGAGGACGCGATCAAGACACGTGGCAAGGCCGAGGAGCACGCCCAGCTCAACGGCGGCACGGAAGGTGACCAGAGCTGAACGGCAGCAGGAGCGGCAGGGGCCGCAAGATCGTCCTTTGGCGCCACGGCCAGACGGCGTGGAATCTGGAGCGACGTTTCCAGGGCTCCACGGACATCGAGCTGACCGAGACCGGCGTCGGTCAGGCCCGCCGCGCCGCCCGGCTGCTCGCCTCGCTGCAGCCGGACGCGATCGTGGCGTCCGACCTGCGGCGGGCAGCGGCCACGGCCGCCGAGCTCGCCTCGGTCACCGGCCTCGACGTCGCACACGACTCCGCGTTGCGCGAGACGTATGCGGGCGCCTGGCAGGGCCTCACGCACGAGGAGATCATCGGGCAGTACGGCGAGCAGTACGCCGCGTGGAAGCGCGGTGAGCCGGTCCGCAGGGGCGGTGGAGAGCTGGAGACCGAGGTCGCCGACCGGGCGGCACCCGTCGTGCTCGAGCACGCCGGCAAACTGCCCGACGCGGGCACGCTCGTCGTCGTGAGCCACGGTGGCACGATCCGGACGACCATCGGCCGTCTGCTCGGGCTCGAGTCCCACCACTGGGAGGGGCTCGGCGGGCTTTCCAACTGCTGCTGGTCCGTGCTGGGCGAAGGCGCGCGTGGGTGGCGTCTGCTCGAGCACAACGCCGGGACGCTCCCCGAACCGGTGCTCGGGGACGACGATTAGCGGGCGCCCGGAGGCACTCTCCGGGGGGCGGGGGCCGGATTTCACTTTCCGGCTCGTCGCAGGCTAAAGTTCTTCTTGTTCGCAGCGCGGAAACGCAGGGAAACACAGCGGACAGCGGGGCTATAGCTCAGTTGGTAGAGCGCCTGCATGGCATGCAGGAGGTCAGGAGTTCAATTCTCCTTAGCTCCACAGTCAAGATCCCGTCCCCGACAGGGGGCGGGATCTTTTTTTGCCGGTTGTACGGAACCGGTGCGGCGGCTCGCGCCGGTCATGCCTCAACTGCCCTGGCCCGCCTGGGACAAGGGCGGAGGGGGTGCTCCGGAGCCGTCTTCGCAGGTACGCCGGTCGGCCCCGTGCGCTTCCTTCAGGACAAAGGCGGGCGGTGGGGCGGTCGTCGGGCTGACCCCCTTGCGGGGTCATGGCAGAATCGGAGCGCCGGAGGGGGCGACGGACCGATCGGGAGGGAGCGCGATGCCTGCGAGCCGCGTACGGGCCCCGGGCCCGCTCCTTGCCCCCGCCGTGACCCACCGCTCCACCCTCCACGGCTTCACCGCGACCCGCTCCCTCGGCACCTCGCACGAGGGTCCCTTCGCGTGCACGGCCTGCGGCCACCCTCGGAGCTGACCGGATGGGTGCACACAGGCGGAAATGCGACTGGTGCGGCAGCGGTACGCCCATCGTCAGGGACATGGACCCCGTCAACGCGGAGTTCCAGTACTGGTGTGAGGAGTGCGCGCGGGCGCTGATCATAAAAGGCGACCCCATCGAGACGTACCGGGAGCTCGAGGGGGAGCCCATCTACGGCCGGCTCCTGGAGGAGCACTGCACCCTCAAGCGGTTCTACTCCTTCGCCACCGCCTGACGCGGTCCCTCCGGTCAGACTGCTCGCGGTCGGAGCAACCGCTGGTCAGGGCATCGCTCACCGGTCATATCCAGACAGAGTGGAAACGATTTTTGATGGGCCGGTGGGACCGTGTAATGTTCTCGATGTCGCCAGGGAAACCGGGTGGCAAACAGCACGGGGCTATAGCTCAGTTGGTAGAGCGCCTGCATGGCATGCAGGAGGTCAGGAGTTCAATTCTCCTTAGCTCCACAGTTTGAGAAGCGGGTCATCCGAATCGGGTGACCCGCTTCTTGTCGTATCCGTCACCTCTGTCGTGTCCGGGCACCTCTGCGGTGTCCGGGCGGCGTGCGGTCAGCCGCGTCCGCTGCCCAGGGCCCTGCGCTGGGCGCTCGGGAGTGCGGGGCGTTCCGCGGGCGCCTGTTCGATACGGAGGGCAAGGGCGGGGCATCGTCGTACGGCGCGCTGGGCCCGGCCCCGCAGGTGCACGGGAACGGCGGCGTCCGCGAGCGCCGGATAGCCGTCGGGGCCCAGCCGGATCAGCTCCGGAACGATGTCCGCGCAGAGACCGTGTCCCTGGCAGAGCGTCCAGTCGACCGCCAGCTTCTCGCCGCTGGGGATGGACTCCTCCAGGTCCTCGTAGCCGGGGGAGGGCAACGGCAGCACCCCCAGCGTCTCCCGCCCGCAACCGCCGTCCAGCACGTGCGCGGCGAGGTCGTCGGTGAACGCCGAGAGGGTGGACGTCAGGAAGCGGGCGGATCCGTCCGGGTGTTTGCACGCCCCGCGGCCCTTCACGGCCTGGGTCACCTCGCGGAGCGCCTCCAGAGCGGCGGGCCCGCCGCCGTTCAGTACGTCGGAGAGGCCGCCCGCAGCGGCAGGCAGGCCCAGCTTGCACGGGCCGCACTGGCCCGCTGTCTCGGCGGCCAGCCAGTTCGCGATCCTCAGCGATTCGCCGATCGGACAGGTCTCCGGCCCGATCGGCAGGATGGCGCCGGCGCCGAGTGCGCCGCCCGCCGCGGCCAGGGAGGCTCTGGAGACCACGGCGTCGTGCGAGGCGATCGCGTCGATCCAGTTGCCGTGATAGCCGCCGGTGAGCACGCCCTGGGGCAGCGGCGGCGCGCCCGCCAGCTGCAGGACGTACCGCAGGGGCACCCCGGTGGGTACCTCGATCACCATCGGGCGTGCCACGGCCCCGGAGACCGTGAGCAGGACCGTGCCGGGCTCGTCGGGCAGGCCGGTGTGCCCGTAGCGGCGGGACCCGAGCCGGGCGGCGACGGCGAGCTGGGCGTAGGTCTCCGCGTTGGACAGGAGGGTCGGGGCGCCGGCCACCCCGGACTCCGCGGCGCGCTCGCGGCGGCCCGGCGGCAGGGCGGGGCCGCCGTTCACCGCCCGGATGACCGCCGATGCCTCCCCGGAGACCATGCGCTCCGGGGTGCGCACCACCCGGGCGCGGAGATGCTGCCCGCGCCGGTCCGACAGACCGCGCTCGGCCAGAGCGGCCCGCACGGAGATCTCCGTGGAGTTGCGCGTGACGGCCACCACCAGTGTGCGTGCGCCGAGTGCCTCAGCGGCGAGCAGGGCGCCGTCGAGGATGAGATGCGGGGCGCGGTTGAGCAGCACGGTGTCCTTGCGGCAGGCGGGCTCGCCCTCGCTGCCGTTGATCACGACGACCGGCCGCACCCCGCGCCGTATGGACGCCTTCGCGACCGCGCGCAGCTTCTTCCCGAAGGGGAAGCCCGCGCCGCCGCGTCCGCGCAGCGATACGGACTCGGCCAGTTCGGCGAGCCGCTCGCCGGTCATCGGTTCGAGTGGGCCGTGCACCTTCAGGTGCATGGCGAGGTCGAGGCGTTCCACGAGGTCGAAGCCGGTGGTCAGCTGGGGAAGCCCGACGACGCGGACCTCGGGCACATCGGGGAGGGGGACGTTCACGGTCGGTCTCCTGCTGGTGCGTGCCAGGGCTCTCCCGCCGAGGGCGGATAGAGCGGCCCCGGTAGCTGCTCGGTCGTCTGGTCGGAGGCGGAGGCGGAGGCGGAGGCGGGGTCCGAGGGCGGGGCGTACGCGGGCCTCAGCGCCTGCGCGGGAGGCGCGGGGGACGGCGTGGGCCAGCGGTCGTCCCTTCGCTCCGTCGGCGGCCCGGAAGGCCGGGAGACGGCCCGGTACGCCGCGGAGATGCCGGGCCGGGGCCCTGTGGACGGCGACGGTGCCGGAACGGTGCCCGGGGTGAGCCGCTCGGAGCTGCGCGGCGGGGGTTCGTACAGGGGCGGGGGTTCGTACAGAGGGGTGTCGTACTGCTGTTGTCCGTGCAGCGGTTGCCCGTACGGCTGGGACCCGTACCCCGGCGGTTCGTACGAGAGGGCTCCGGGCGGCTCCGGGGCGGCGAGTGTCCGGGGGCGGACCGGGGTGCCGCGTATGCCGCGGTCGTCGCCCCAGCCGGGCGCGTCGGGCGGCAGACCCCGGCCGGGCGGTGGAGGCACGGGTTCCGAACCAGGGGGCGGGGAAGGGCGTATGACCGGATCCGATGCGGACGGAGGGGCGTCCGAGCCGATCAGGTCGGTGACCAGTTCGGTGAGCAGGCGCTTGGCCGGGACGGGGAGCAGGCGCAGGGCGACCGCGGCGGCCACCGCGGTCAGGCAGAGCATGTACATCACGACGACCCAGGTCGCGGGCTGCCGGCCGGCGTACAGGCCGTGCACCAAGGCGGAGCACCACGCCGGGTAGGCCAGTGCGTGCAGCGCGCGCCAGCGGCCGGCGATCCTGCCCGGGGTCGCGAAGGCGCTGCGCATGGCCCCGGTGGCCGCGGCGACGATCATCAGCAGCCCGGCCAGTGAGCCGAAGCCGATGAGACCCGCGGTGCCGCTCACGCCCATGCCGAACGGTATGAGAGCGCCGAGCAGACCGACGTGCCCCAGGGCGACCTTCACGGTGCCGTGCAGCAGGAGGAAGGCGAGTGAGGTGACGGCGGCGGCCCGGTGGATGCCCTGGCAGACGAGCCGCTGGCGGGTCGAGAGGAATACCCGGTCGGTGGCCAGCAGACCCCAGGCGACCGCTGCGGTGAGGGAGACCAGCGTCAGGACGCCGGTGGTGAAGTCGAACGTGGCACGCATGCCGTCGCTCCCCGCGACGGCGAGCAGGGGTATGAGCACCAGCGCCGCGACGGTCAGCCCGCCCTGCACCGGGCGGCTCATTCCTGGGCCGGTGCTCAGGGAGGGGGAGGAGCGGATCCTGCGATGAGGCTTCATGGGGGGCGACTCCGAATGGCTCGGCAAAGCGGTCCCGTTGCCGCATGCTAGGTCGCCGTTTACCGGCCGGTACGAGGTTTGAACTGTTGCCCCGATAGGGGGCAGTACGCGGAGTAACCTCCGGAGTGTGTGGGTCATGTGGAAGGTTGGCGCGGATCGCGTGCCTTCCGGTCCCGGGGGCGGCGCGGCCCCACGCGGCCTTTCGGCGGCATATGTGCCGGGCCGGGTCCCGGGCCCGTGCGGTACCCTGACGCCATGCGTGCCGTACGCCTTCTGCTCAGCGAGCCGCGCTGATCACTCCCGACCGGTGAGAATGCCTGGTCGGACTCGGCGCGGCGTCCCCTCCTGTGCGAGGGGATTTTTCGTTTCCGTAGACGTGTGTCCGTAAACGTGGGCGCCGGCAGATGACGATCGATGGAGCTTTGAGGATCATGAGCGAGACGAATACCGCGGCCGAGGTGGCCGCGCCGCACCGCTACACGGCAGCGATGGCCGCCGACATCGAGGCACGCTGGCAGGACTTCTGGGACGCCGAGGGGACGTACGAGGCGCCCAATCCGACCGGTGACCTGGCGGACGATCCGGAGCTGGCCGCCAAACCGAAGCGCTTCATCATGGACATGTTCCCGTACCCCTCGGGCGCAGGTCTGCATGTCGGCCATCCGCTGGGCTACATCGCCACCGACGTCTACGCCCGCCACCAGCGGATGACGGGGCACAACGTCCTGCACACCCTGGGCTTCGACGCGTTCGGCCTGCCGGCCGAGCAGTACGCCGTGCAGACGGGCACACACCCGCGGGCCTCCACCGAGGCCAACATGGAGAACATGAAGGTCCAGCTGCGACGGCTGGGCCTGGGCCACGACAAGCGCCGCTCCTTCGCGACGATCGACGCGGACTACTACAAGTGGACCCAGTGGATCTTCCTGCAGATCTTCAACTCCTGGTACGACGCCGAGGCCGACCGGGCCCGCCCGATCGCCGAACTGGTCGCCCAGTTCGAGAGCGGTGAGCGCCCGGTCCCCGACGGCCGCGAGTGGGGTGCGCTGAGCGCCGCCGACCGCGCCGACATCCTGGGGCAGTACCGCCTGGCGTACGCCTCGGACGCGCCCGTCAACTGGTCGCCCGGGCTGGGCACCGTGCTGGCCAACGAAGAGGTGACGGCCGACGGCCGCTCCGAGCGTGGAAACTTCCCGGTCTTCAAGGCCAAGCTGCGCCAGTGGAACATGCGCATCACCGCCTACGCGGACCGGCTGCTGAACGACCTGGACGGGCTGGACTGGCCCGAGGCCATCAAGCTGCAGCAGCGCAACTGGATCGGCCGTTCCGAGGGTGCGCGCGTCGACTTCCCCGTCGACGGAGCCGGGGACATCACCGTCTTCACCACCCGTCAGGACACCCTGTTCGGTGCGACCTACATGGTGCTGGCGCCCGAGCACGAGCTGGTCGAGCGGATCATCCCCGCCGCCTGGCCCGAGGGCACCCATCCGGTGTGGACCGGCGGCCACGCGAACCCGGCCGAGGCCGTCACCGCGTACCGCAAGCAGGCCGCCGCCAAGTCGGACGTGGAGCGGCAGGCCGAGGCCAAGGACAAGACCGGTGTCTTCACGGGGTCCTACGCGACCAACCCGGTCAGCGGCGAGAAGGTCCCCGTCTTCATCGCCGACTACGTTCTGATGGGCTACGGCACCGGCGCGATCATGGCGGTACCGGCGCACGACGCGCGCGACTTCGCCTTCGCGCGCGCCTTCGAGCTGCCGATGCGCTGTGTCGTCGAGCCGTCGGACGACCGCGGTACGGACGCCTCCACCTGGGAGGACGCCTTCGCGTCGTACGACGCGAAGCTGGTCAACTCCGCGAACGACGAGATCTCCCTGGACGGCCTGGGCGTCGTCGACGCCAAGGCGAAGATCACCGAATGGCTGCAGGCGCACGGCGTCGGCGAGGGCACCGTCAACTTCCGGCTGCGTGACTGGCTGTTCAGCCGTCAGCGCTATTGGGGAGAGCCCTTCCCGATCGTGTACGACGAGGAGGGCATCGCCCACCCGCTGCCCGAGTCGATGCTGCCGCTGGAACTGCCCGAGGTCGAGGACTACTCGCCGCGCACCTTCGACCCGGAGGACGCCGACACCAAGCCCGAGACCCCGCTGTCCCGGAACGCCGACTGGGTCAACGTCACCCTGGACCTGGGCGACGGTGCTGGTCCGCGAAATTACCGCCGCGAGACCAACACCATGCCGAACTGGGCGGGTTCCTGCTGGTACGAGCTGCGCTACCTGGACCCGAACAACGACCAGCGGCTGGTCGACCCGGCGATCGAGCAGTACTGGATGGGGCCGCGCGAGGGACAGCCCACCGGAGGCGTCGACCTGTACGTCGGCGGCGCGGAGCACGCCGTACTGCACCTGCTGTACGCCCGTTTCTGGTCCAAGGTGCTGCACGACCTGGGGCACATCTCGTCCGCCGAGCCGTTCCACAAGCTGTACAACCAGGGCATGATCCAGGCCTTCGTCTACCGGGACAGCCGCGGTATCGCGGTCCCGGCGGCCGAGGTCGAGGAGCGCGACGGGGCGTACTACCACGCGGGCGAGAAGGTCAGCCGCGTCCTGGGCAAGATGGGCAAGTCCCTGAAGAACGCCGTGACGCCCGACGAGATCTGCGGTGAGTACGGGGCGGACACCCTGCGGCTGTACGAGATGGCCATGGGCCCGCTGGACGTCTCGCGTCCCTGGGACACCCGGGCCGTGGTCGGCCAGTACCGGCTGCTGCAGCGGCTGTGGCGCAACGTCGTCGACGAGGAGACCGGTGAGGTCACCGTCGTGGACACCGAGCCCGGCGAGGACACGCTGCGGGCGCTGCACAAGGCCATCGACGGTGTCGGCCAGGACATGGCGGGGATGCGCTTCAACACCGCCATCGCCAAGGTCACCGAGCTGAACAACCACCTGACGAAGGCGGGGGGTCCGCTGTCGCGCTCGGTCGCCGAGCGGCTGGTGCTGCTGATCGCGCCGCTGGCGCCGCACGTGGCGGAGGAGCTGTGGCGCCGGCTGGGCCACAGCGAGTCCGTCGTGCACCAGGACTTCCCGGTCGCCGACCCGGCGTACGTCGTGGACGAGACCGTGACCTGCGTGGTGCAGATCAAGGGCAAGGTCAAGGCGCGCCTGGAGATCTCCCCGTCGATCTCGGACGAGGAGCTGGAGGCGCTGGCGCTGGCCGACGAGAACGTCGTCGCCGCGCTGGGCGGTGCGGGCATCCGCAAGGTGATCGTGCGGGCGCCGAAGCTGGTCAACATCGTCCCCGCGTAACAGCACCCGGGTGGTCCGGGTCCATGTGTGAGGGCGTCGGGGTGGTCCCGGGCGTCACGCGTGACGCCATCGGCGTGGTCCGGGGCGGCCATGTGTGACGGCATCGGGCAGCCCGTGCGGACGTGCCAGGGCTTTCCCCTACGGGCAGGTTGAGGGGTTCCGGAGGAACCCTCGGCCTGCCCGTTCCGTTTACGGTAGAAGGGGCGACCGCACACGGGCAGCCGATTCGACGACCGAGGGGCGTTCATGGAAGCCGTGATCCTGATCCTGACGCTGCTGTTCGTGGCGTTCATGGCGCTCGGGGTGTATGCCGGGGTGAAGACGGTGCGCGCGGCCAAGCGCGGTGTGGACCGGACGATCACGCAGGCGCGCCGCTCCGTGGAGGACACCGCGCTGCGGGCAAAGAGCTACGGCCAGCCGGGTGTGCCGGGGGAGCTCGCCCAGCTGAGGCTCACGCTGCGTACATCGATGAGGGCCACCCAGGACGCGCTGAACGCCGGGGCGGCGGAGGACGCCTCCCTCTCGGAGTCGCTGGGGCTCTTCGAGCGTCTGAGCGCGCACGGCCGCGAGCTCGACAACGACCTCAAGCGGCTGGAGCGCGAGCCGGACCGGGCGACGGTGGCCACGATGCTGCCCGGCCTGAAGGAGCGCACGGAGCGCATCACACACTCGGCGGAATCTCTGCGCTGGGCGGCGCGTGACCGGGCCAGGCAGTTCGCCGACGACGATCTGGCCGCGCTCAACGCGCAGATCGACCTCGAGGCCGGGGCCCTGCGTCACTGGACGACCGAGGAGCAGCCCGCGGCACCCCGGGGCGAGGCGGCCGGGCACAGTTGGAGCGGACCGGCAGATGAACAGACGCCGCCGTCGCTCACCCCTCCGGACCCGCGGCTGCGCACCGAGTATCCGTGGCAGAAGTCCGCCAGGCCGGAGACGACGAACTGACGCCTATCGGCTGCGTAGACGCAGACCGCGGCGGGGCGGCGACGGAATGTGTTCGAACGGGCCCTGAACGCCTCCGAAAAGTCGGAGGTGCGTCAAGGATGGATACCGGACCGACCGGAAATGATCAGCAGGTCGGGCCCGGGCTGCCGTCCCCCCGCCCCGGAAGGTAACCTCCGGCTCATGTCCCGCCATGTCGCGATCGTCACCGATTCAACGGCCTACCTGCCGCCCCAGACGATGGAACGGCACGGCATCACCGCGGTGCCGCTGACCGTCGTCCTGGGCGATCAGGCACTGGAGGAAGGCACGGAGATCTCGGCCCGGTCGCTGGCGCTGGCCCTGCAGAAGCGCCGGTCCGTGACCACGTCACGGCCCAGCCCGGACGTCTTCGCCGCCACGTACCGCGCCGTGGCCGATGCGGGGGCCACCGGCATCGTCTCCCTCCATCTGTCGGCGGAGTTCTCCGGCACGTACGACGCCGCCGTGCTCGCAGCGAAGGACGCGCCCGTTCCGGTGCGAGTGGTCGACACCGGCATGGTCGCCATGGCCCTGGGATTCTGCGCGCTGGCCGCCGCCGAGGCGGGCGAGGCGGGCGGTGGTCTGGACGAGGCGGTCGCAGCGGCCGAGAAGCGGGCGGCGGGGACGTCGGCGTTCTTCTACGTCGACACGCTGGACTACCTGCGCCGAGGCGGGCGCATCGGTGCCGCGCAGGCGCTGCTGGGGTCGGCCCTGGCTGTAAAGCCCCTGCTTCAACTGGCCGGTGGTCGTATCGAGATGCTGGAGAAGGTGCGGACCGCGTCCAAGGCGATCGCGCGGCTCGAAGAGATCGTCGCCGCTCAGGCCGGCACGGGTGCGGTGGACATCGCCGTTCACCACCTGGCCGCTCCGGACGGGGCCGAGCGGCTGGCGGAACGGCTGCGAGGGCGGGTCCCGGGTCTCGTCGACCTGCATGTGAGCGAGGTCGGTGCGGTGATCGGGGCCCACACCGGGCCGGGGCTGCTGGGAGCGGTGGTCGCACCGCGCTGAACGCCACTCCGTCGGGTGACGTAGTTATCCACAACTGGTGAGTTATCCACCGTAATTGGGGCGTCCCGGCAGAATTCTGCGGAAGTGTCTAGCGTCGTGAAACATGACCTTCCGAACACTTCACCCATCCAGCCGTGCCGCCGACCGGCAGGGACTCACCGGCGGCGCTGCGGGCCCGGCCCCGCACCGGCTCGCGGATCTGCCTGCGCATGCAGCCGTGGACCCGCCCACGCACCCGGCCGCGCCTCGGGCCACGCATCGCGCGGCGCATCGTGTGTCCCGCGGGTCCGGCCCGGGGCGTACCCGGTACAGGCCCGGTGTCCGCCCCGGTGGAGCGGCCGGTACCTCGCCCGGCACCGCGTCCGGGGCCCGGCACGGGCGCCGACGGCGCACCGTGCGTGGACCGGACGCCGAGATCGCAGCAGCTTCCCGGCTCCGGGCGGACGCGCTCGTGGGGTCCGGCCGGCCGGCGACTGCGGCGGCAGGGGTGGGCGCGGCCGCGGCGCTGTCCGGTGAGCCCGGACGTGCCCGCGCGGCGCCATCCTGGGCGGTGGACCCGCCGCCGCGCCCGGCGATCGATGTGAACACCACGGCCGCCCCGCAGACCGGGTCCGCACTCCCGCTGCGGCACGAGGCGCCTGGTGCCTCCGCCGCCAGGCCGCGGTGGTGGCGAGAAGCCGGGCCCGCGCTGCGCGACCGGTTACCCCTGTGGGTGCAGTCGCGATGCGGCCTGGAGCCACGAGCGCTTGCCGCGCTGGCCGTTGTCCTGGTCGGGGCCGCGGTACTCGCGGCGACACACTTCTGGTCGGCCCGTCCGGAGGCCGTGCGCGCTCCCGACCGTGTCACGGAGGCCGCCGCGGTCCAGGCGGACGGGGCAGAGTCCCCGAACGCCCGGATGCCCGGTGGCACGCCCGGTCCGGACACGGGATCGCGGACCGGCGCCGCCTCCGGCGGACAGATCGTCGTGGATGTGAGCGGCAAGGTCCGACGGCCGGGGATCCAGTATCTGCCGGTGGGTTCACGCGTCGCGGACGCCCTGCGCGCCGCAGGAGGTGTCCGCGCGGGCGCCGATGTCACCGCACTCAACCGCGCGCGTGTCCTGACGGACGGCGAGCAGGTAGCGGTGGGCCTGCCCGGCGCGCCGCCCCCCGCGGGTGGAACGGGAGCAGGCGGCGCGGCGGGACAGGCCGGGCCGGCTGCGCCCCTGAGCCTCGGCACGGCCACCGTCGAGCAGCTCGAAACCCTGCCAGGTGTCGGCCCGGTGCTCGCCCAGCACATCGTCGACTACCGCACCGAGCACGGGGGTTACCGCTCCGTGGACGAGCTCCGTGAGGTCAACGGCATCGGGGACCGCCGGTTCGCGGACCTCCGTCCGCTGGTCAGGCCGTGAACGGTCCTGACGTCCACACGGATTCGGGGCGACGGCTGGGCGCCGCCGACCCGCGCCAGGAAGCCCCGGCCGATCTGCGGCTGGTCCCTCCGGCCCTGGCCGCCTGGGCGGCAGCCGCCCTGGCACTGGGGGCCTCGGGCCGCTGGGTGATGGTCGGGGCGGTTCTCTGTGCGTGCGCCGGGCTGGGCCTCATCGCCGTACCCCGGTTCCTTCCGCGAGCAGAACCCCAGGGCATGGCGGGTCCGGCAGGGCGGGCCGTTCCGTCGGCCGGGCCTCCAGGGCCTGCCGGGCACCCCAGGCACGCGGGGACCCGTATCACGGCCGCGGCCGCAGTCCTGCTCTGCGCGGCTGCGGGGGCGGCGGCGGCCGGGCTCCATGGCGCGGATGCCCGGAGCGGTCCGGTCCCCGGACTGGCGGAGTCGTATGCGCGGGTCGAAGCGGAGGTGACCGTCACGTCCGATCCCCGGCAGACCCGGCCGCGAGTACGGGGCGACCACAGCACCCCCGCATCCCTGCTCCTGGACGCCGAGGTCGACACGCTGACCGCCCCCGACGGCACGGTCACCAGGCTCCGCACCCCGGTCCTCGTCATGGTCGCCCCCGGTGGTGCGGCGGCACGGTGGCAGCGGCTGCTGCCCTCGACAGGCCTCCGCATCAGCGGGCGGCTCGCACCACCGCGTCACGAGGGGGAGCGCATCGCAGCGGTGCTCGGCACCGACGCGGACGACCCTCCGCGGGTCACCGCGGAGCCCACCCCTCTCCAACGCGCCGCAGGGCGACTGCGGTCAGGCCTGCGGGAGGCCACCGACGGACTCGACGCCGATGCGCGGGCACTCCTGCCGGGGCTCGTCGTCGGCGACACCTCACGGGTTCCGCCCGACCTGCACGACGCCTTCAAGGCCACCGACCTCACCCACCTGCTCGCCGTGTCGGGCGCCAACCTGTCGATTCTGCTCTTCCTCCTCATCGGCCCACCGGGTACGGCGCTGCGCAGTGAACGCCGCGGGCTGGCCCCCCGGCTGGGCATCTCCCTGCGCACGACCGCCCTGGCCGGTGGCGGGATCGCGCTCGCCTTTGTGATCGTCTGCCGTCCCGAGCCGAGCGTCATACGCGCGGCTGCCTGCGGCGCGATCACCCTGCTCGCCATCGGGACAGGCCGGCGCAGATCCCTGCTCCCCGCGCTGGCCGCGGCCGTTCTGCTGCTGGTGCTGTACGACCCGTGGCTGGCCCGCAGTTACGGGTTCCTGCTGTCCGTGCTCGCCACCGGGGCACTGCTGACCCTCGCACCGAGGTGGAGCGGTGCACTTCAGCGGCACGGGGTCCCGGCACGGCTCGCCGAGGTGCTGGCCGCTGCGGGAGCCGCTCAGGCGGTCTGCGCACCTGTGGTCGTGGTCCTCGCGTCGCGGGTCAGCCTGGTGGCGATTCCCTGCAATCTGCTGGCCGAATTCGCGGTGGCGCCCGCGACGGTCCTGGGTTTCGCCGCGCTCGCCGTGGCCCCCGCGTCCATACCGGTGGCGGAAGTGCTGGCCGAAGTCGCAGGCCTGCCCGTCGGGTGGATCGCGTCAGTGGCCCGCACCGGGGCCGCACTTCCCGGAGCGGAAGCCGACTGGCCGGGCGGCTGGCGCGGCGCCGCGCTCCTCGCCGTCCTCACGGCCCTGCTGGTGCTGTCGGCCCGCCGCCTGGCCCGCCACCCCTGGGTCTGCTCCGCCGCCGCGCTCCTGCTGGTGCTCGCGGTGCTGAGACCCGTGCCGCTCACCCGGCTCATGACGGGATGGCCGCCGCCGGGCTGGGCCTTCGCGCTCTGCGACGTCGGACAGGGGGACGCCATGGTGCTCGCCGCCGGGGAGGGCACGGGGGTGGTCGTGGACACCGGCCCTGAACCCCGCCTCGTGGACCGGTGCCTGCGCGACCTCGGCATCACCCGGGTGCCTCTTCTGCTGCTGACCCACTTCCATGCCGATCACGTGCGCGGCCTCCCCGGTGTGCTGAGGGGCCGCGAGGTCGGCGCGATCCAGACGACGAGTCTCGACGAACCGCCGGAGCAGGCAGCCTTCGTGAGGCGAACGGCCGCGGCGGCGAACGTCCCGACGGTGCGGGCCGTTCCGGGGGAGCGACGCCGGGCGGGCCCCCTCGACTGGCAGGTGCTCTGGCCTGCGGCCGGGTCGCCGGGGGCGGCGCCGGCCTATGTGACCGAGGAACCGAACGATTCCAGCGTCACGCTTCTCGTCCGGTCCGGCGGACTGACCCTGTTGCTCCTCGGCGATCTCGAACCCCCGGCTCAGCAAGGGGTACTGCGCAGCCATCCGGCACTGCCCAGGGTGGACGTGCTCAAGGTCGCGCACCACGGTTCCGCGCATCAGGACACCGCCCTCCTGCGCAGCGCGCACCCGAGGCTGGCGCTGATCAGCTGCGGTACGGACAACCCGTACGGTCACCCGGCGGCCCGCACGGTCGAAGCACTCGAGGCGACAGGAGCGAAGGTTCTGCGCACCGATGTCCATGGTGCGATCGCGGTGACGGGCGCCGGCGTGGAGCTGCGTGCGGCAGGCCGGTCGTGACCGCGAGGCGCGCCGCGTGCCCCCGCTGCCCAGCCGGCCCCTGCCGCTGCCGGAGGGGCGCCCCGTCAGTACGTCCCTCGAGACCAGGACGTCCCCCGAGGCTAGGACGTCCCCCGAGACCAGGCCGGCCCTCGAGACCAGGCCGGCCCTCAATATCAGGCAGGCCTTCGACACCAGGCGGCAGGCTCCGCCGAGTCTGTCCCGGCTGTCAGGCCGACGTGCCCTGCCGATCAGGTCACCGCTGTCAGACCAGCCAGGTTCCGTCGAGCATGAGTTCGCGCCCTGCCAGTTCGTTCTCCTCGCGCCACGCCTTGACGGTGTACGGCGTGATGCGGAGATACACCCACGCGGGGCGCCCGCGCAGGTCCCAGCTGAGCTTCTCGGCGAAGGCGTCCCCAGACCCGGCGGGAAGATCCGCGCCCTCGACGATCTCGGCCGTACCCTCGATCAGCACCACATCGCGGGTGTGCCCGAGAGTGACTCTGACCTGCCCGGACGGGGTCACATTGACCGCCGTCGGATTGGTGCGCCGGGTGGCCAGCAGCAGCGTGTCCTGGTCCCACACGAACGACAAGGGCACCAGGCACGGCACACCGTCGGCGGAGGCCGTCGCGACCCAGACGTCTTCGTCCTTCTCCAGACGATCGAGTGCATCCTGCTTGCGCTGTTCCGGGCCGCGTGCCGACTCTCGCTCCGTCATGGCCCACACGCTAGCCATCGGCGGTGGTCTCCACATCAGTCGGCGGTCCTAGGTCCAGGGGTCAATGGCGCCGCCCGGCGCTCCGCGACAGACTTCCTGCATGAACGAGGAACGGCAGCAGCCGGCCCACGCGCCCGCCCTTGCCTGGACGGACGCCTATCTGGAACGCATCGGCGCAACCCGCCCCGCCCGCGCGGACGCTGCGGCACTGCGGGAGCTGCAGCGGCGCCACCTGATGACCGTGCCCTTCGAGAACCTCTCGATCCATCTCGGCCAGGACATCGTCCTGGAGGAGGAGAAGCTCGTCGACAAGATCGTGACGGACCGCAGGGGCGGCTTCTGTTACGAGCTCAACGGCGCCTTCGCCGCGCTGCTGCGCGAACTGGGCTTCGGGGTCACCCTGCTTCAGGCACGGGCTTTCGGCGACGGCGGACGCCTCGGCATCCCGTACGACCACGTCGCACTGCGCGTGGAGACCGACGACGGTACGGGCCCCTGGCTCGCCGATGTCGGGTTCGGCGACCACGCCCTGCGCCCGCTCGAGCTGGGGGCACGCACCGAACAGGACGACCCCCGCGGCACGTTCCGATTCCGGGAGGCGCCGCAGGGAGACCTCGATCTGCTGCGCGACGGTTCACGGCAGTTCCGCCTGGATCCGCGGCCGCGTGTGCTGGCGGACTTCCGGGCCGGGGCCTGGTACCACCGCACCTCGCCGGATTCCCACTTCACCCGGTCACTCGTCTGCTCCCGGTGCACCGAGGACGGCCGGGTGACGCTCCGCGGCCGCACCTTGATCACGACTGTGCTGGGCGAGCGGGACGAGACGGAGTTGAACGACGACGCCGAGGTACTCGCCGCCTACCGCGACCACTTCGGTGTGACGCTCACCCACCCACCCGCGGTGCGCCCACCCCTGACCGCGTGACCTTGCGGTGCGCGAGCACCGCGGCCCCGCGCAATACGGACCTTCGGTAGTACCTCCGTACAGCGACGCACAGCTGGGCACACCTCGGCACAACCCACTCTGAGCTGCTGCGTTTGCCTCGAACGTCGCAACGGTGATCGAATGCGTATTCGTCGGCGGGCCGCTGCTCCGACAACGACGTCCGGCTGTCAGGGGTCCGAGGTGAGAACCGCCCCTGGGGAGTACGTGCACATGTTCGGCCGTTGGCTAGGCAGCAGAGCGAAGTCCGGCACCGCACAGAGCAACGCCCTCGCCGGGCTCTCGTTGCCTCAGGACGCCGGGATGCTGAGCTGCCGGGTGCTGGACCCCGTCTCCGAGCCCGTAAAGCAGGCCGACTTCGTCGTCACCGACAGCGCGGGCCGCAAGGTCGTCGGCGGAGAGACGGACCCCTTCGGGAACGTGGTCGCCACCGTCCCAACCGGCGACTACCGTCTGGGCGTCACGGCCGAGGGCTTCACTCCCTTCCACGGTTCGGTCACCGTGGCCCAGGGCGGTCACGCGAGCCTCGGCGACGTCTCCCTCCAGGTGGCCCAGCCCCCGCAGCTGCCCGATCCGGGTGACTGGGAGATCGAGCCGGCGCACACCCAGATCGGCTTCACGGCACGTCATATCGGCATGGCCCGGATCCACGGCAGGTTCAACACCTTCGCCGGTGCCGTTCGGATCGCCGACCGCATGGAGGACTCCGCCATGCACGTGATCATCGACGCCTCGTCGATCGACACGAACGTCCAGATGCGTGACGACCACCTGCGGTCCGGCGACTTCCTCGACATCGAGCGCTACCCGACCCTCGAGTTCTACAGCGAGCGCTTCGTCCACCGCGGCGGAACCCGCTGGGGCGTCACCGGCGCGCTCACCCTGCACGGTGTGAGCCGCACCGTCACGCTGGACACCCAGTACCTCGGTCTGGGCAACGGCCTGGAGGGCGAGACCCGGGCCGCCTGCCGGGCGACGACAGAGCTGCACCGCGAGGACTTCACGCTCACCTGGCAGACGATGCTGGCGCGCGGTATCGCCGTGGTCGGCCCCAGCATCAAGATCGAGATGGACATCCAGATCGTCCCCAAGGGCTGACAGAACTCGGGGTACCGGCGAGCGGCAACGGCGTGTACGGCCTGCACGGCGTATCCGCGTACGCCTTCGCCGCTAAGGCGCCTCCAGCCACCCCTCGTACTCCGCGGCGAAAGCGTCGAGCGCCGCGGAGTCGAGCCGTGCGGCCGGGTCCTCCACCACCACCAGCCACTGGGCGTCCTCGGCGTCGTCCTCGCCGGCCAGGGCATCCCGGACGAGCTGCGGTTCCTCGGTGACGCCGAACCGCTCGGCCAGTTCCCCGGCGACTTCCTCGGCCGTGTCGCGGCCGGGCAGCACCAGCACATGTCTCACATCGCTCACCCGGTCATTCTCCGGCAGGCCAGGTCCGGCTCGGTACGCCGGGGCGGGCGGCTGCCCCGCAGCGTTGTCACAGGGGCGTGGGATGCTGGACCGCGATGGCCACCAGACGTAATTCCACCGACGATCCGCTCGCCCCCGTCACGCTCGCCGTGGGTCAGGAGGATCTGCTCCTGGACCGTGCGGTGCAACATGTGGTGGCTGCGGCCCGCGCCTCCGACGCCGACACGGACGTCCGCGACCTCACCCCGGACCAGTTGCAGCCCGGCACGCTCGCGGAGCTCACCAGCCCTTCGCTCTTCGCCGAGCGCAAGGTGGTGATCGTGCGCAACGCGCAGGATCTCTCCGCCGACACCGTCAAGGACGTCAAGGCCTACCTGGGCGCACCCGCCGAGGAGATCACCCTCGTGCTGCTGCACGCGGGCGGGGCCAAGGGCAAGAGCCTGCTGGACGCGGTGCGGAAGGCGGGGGCGCGTGAGGTCGCGTGTCCCAAGACCACCAAGCCGGCCGAGCGGCTGTCCTTCGTGCGGTCGGAATTCCGGGCGCTCGGGCGCTCCGCTACCCCGGAGGCGTGCCAGGCGCTGGTGGACTCCATCGGCAGCGAGCTGCGGGAGCTGGCGAGTGCCGTCTCGCAGCTGGCCGCGGATGTCGAAGGCACCATCGACGAAGCTGTCGTCGGCCGCTACTACACGGGCCGGGCGGAAGCCTCCTCCTTCACCGTCGCGGACCGTGCGGTCGAGGGCCGGGCGGCGGAAGCGCTGGAGGCGCTGCGGTGGTCGCTGTCCACCGGCGTAGCCCCCGTCCTGATCACCAGCGCCCTCGCGCAGGGTGTCCGGGCGATCGGCAAGCTCTCCTCGGCCCGGGGTGGGCGCCCGGCGGACCTGGCCCGCGAGCTGGGCATGCCGCCCTGGAAGATCGACAGGGTCCGCCAGCAGATGCGCGGATGGACGCCGGACGGAGTGGCGGCGGCGCTGATCGCGGTCGCGGCGGCCGACGCCGGAGTCAAGGGCGGCGGGGATGACCCCGAGTACGCCCTGGAGAAGGCCGTGGTCGCCGTCGCCCGCGCGGCACGTGCCGGCGGCCGCTGAGCCTGGCCGCCTGACCGCCTGACCGCCTGACCGCCTGACCGCTGTACAGCCGGAGGCCGAAGCCCGGGGCGACACCCCCGCGTCCGGCCGCCGCACGACACCCCCGCGTCCGGCCGCCGCACCACATCCCCGCGTCCGGCCGCCCGACCACACCCCCCCCCGCGTCCGGCCGCCGAACCACACCCCCCGCGCCCGGCCCCGAACCCGAGCCGGACGGCCCCGCGGCCACGCCCCCGAGCCCCGCAGGAGGGCGCCACGCACGAAGGCCCCGGCCGTCGTCCTGGGGAGGACGTGGCCGGGGCCTTCGGTTCAAGCTCGGTGCGCCGCACCCGCGTGGCGAACGCAGGTTCGGTGTGCGGCGCGGGGTGCCGGTCAGGAGCGGGAGAGAGGGCCCGCTGAGTCCGTACCGGCGATCACATCAGTAGCTCAGCCCTGGAGGGCGGCAACCTTGAGAGCCAGCGCCGACTTCTTGTTGGCGGCGGCATTCTTGTGGATGACACCCTTCGAGACAGCCTTGTCGAGCTGGCGGGAGGCGTCACGGACGGCCACAGTGGCCTTCTCGACGTCACCGGCAGCGGCAGCCTCACGGGCCTTGCGGATCGAGGTCTTGAGCGAGGACTTGACGGCCTTGTTGCGCAGGCGCGCCTTCTCGTTCGTCTTGTTCCGCTTGATCTGGGACTTGATGTTCGCCACGAAAGAGCCTTTTCAGGTTCGTTGGATCTCCTATGTGCGCCACGCCGCTTCTGAGGGCCACGAGGCACAGCTGCCCACGGTAGCAGTCACCCTCGGACCGGCCCAAACCGGTCCCGGCCCCGCAGGCGTGGGACCATGGAGGCTACGTATCGATCCGTCCGACCCGACATCGACCCGAGACACGGCGTCCGGCGTCTCAAGAATCAGGACCCTGCGTGCCCGCGACTCCTACCAACGTGCCCGAGCCGAGCCGTACCGACCCGGCGCTGATCCGCAATTTCTGCATCATCGCGCACATCGACCACGGCAAGTCGACTCTTGCCGACCGGATGCTCCAGCTGACGGGAGTGGTCGACCAGCGGCAGATGCGCGCCCAGTATCTCGACCGGATGGACATCGAGCGCGAGCGTGGCATCACCATCAAGTCCCAGGCGGTCCGTCTGCCGTGGGCGCCCACCGAGGGCGAGGGCAAGGGCTCGACCCACATCCTCAACATGATCGACACCCCGGGCCACGTGGACTTCACCTACGAGGTCTCCCGTTCCCTGGCCGCGTGCGAGGGAACGGTCCTCCTGGTCGACGCGGCGCAGGGCATCGAGGCGCAGACGCTGGCCAACCTCTACCTGGCGATGGAGAACGACCTCACCATCGTCCCGGTGCTCAACAAGATCGACCTGCCCGCGGCGCAGCCCGAGAAGTTCTCCGAGGAGCTGGCCAACCTCATCGGCTGCCAGCCCGAGGACGTGCTCAAGGTCTCCGCGAAGACCGGTGTCGGAGTGGACGCGCTGCTCAACAGGGTCGTCCGGGACGTCCCGGCACCGATCGGCCAGGCGGACGCCCCCGCCCGCGCGATGATCTTCGACTCGGTCTACGACGCGTACCGCGGTGTCGTCACCTACGTCAGGGTCGTCGACGGCCAGCTCAACAAGCGTGAGCGCATCCGGATGATGTCGACGGGCGCCACCCACGAGCTGCTGGAGATCGGTGTCTCGTCCCCGGAGATGACACCGTCCGACGGCATCGGCGTGGGCGAGGTCGGCTACATCATCACCGGTGTGAAGGACGTCCGGCAGTCCAAGGTCGGTGACACCATCACCTCCCTGAACAAGGGTGCGACCAAGGCGCTGGGCGGCTACAAGGACCCCAAGCCGATGGTGTTCTCGGGGCTCTACCCCCTGGACGGCTCCGACTACCCGGACCTGCGCGAGGCCCTGGACAAGCTCCAGCTCAACGACGCCGCCCTGGTGTACGAGCCGGAGACCTCGGCCGCGCTCGGTTTCGGTTTCCGCGTCGGCTTCCTCGGCCTGCTGCACCTCGACGTGGTCCGTGAGCGCCTCGAGCGGGAGTTCGGTCTCGAGCTCATCGCCACCGCTCCCAACGTGGTCTACCGCGTGGAGATGGAGGACGGCTCGGAGCACACGGTCACCAACCCGAGCGAGTTCCCCGAAGGCAAGATCGACAAGGTGCACGAGCCGGTCGTGAGGGCCACGGTCCTGGCGCCCAGCGAGTTCATCGGCGCGATCATGGAGCTGTGCCAGAACCGGCGCGGGACCCTGCTCGGCATGGACTACCTGTCCGAGGACCGGGTGGAGATCCGCTACACCCTGCCGCTCGCCGAGATCGTCTTCGACTTCTTCGACCAGCTGAAGTCAAAGACCCGCGGTTACGCCTCGCTCGACTACGAGCCCACGGGGGAGCAGTCCGCCCAGCTCGTCAAGGTCGACATCCTGCTCCACGGCGACAAGGTCGACGCCTTCTCCGCGGTCACGCACAAGGACAAGGCGTACGCGTACGGCGTCCGGCTGGTCGCCAAGCTGCAGAAGCTCATCCCCCGGCAGAACTTCGAGGTGCCGATCCAGGCGGCCATCGGCTCCCGGGTCATCGCCCGTGAGACCGTCCGCGCCATCCGCAAGGACGTCCTCGCCAAGTGCTACGGCGGTGACATCTCCCGTAAGCGGAAGCTGCTGGAGAAGCAGAAGGAAGGCAAGAAGCGGATGAAGATGGTCGGCAACGTGGAGGTGCCGCAGGACGCGTTCATCTCCGTCCTGTCGACCGACGAGTCGGCCGGCGAGGGCAAGGCCAAGAAGTAGCATCCGCCCTGCCCCGCCCGGGATGACCCGGGAGTACGCCGTCGGGCGTACCCGGGAGTAGCCCAACG
>NZ_JBHWZS010000048.1:0-38186 GCF_042728155.1 Streptomyces sp. NPDC060209 | reverse complement strand
CCGGGTGGGTTGACACCGCGCAGCGGACTGGAGTCGACGTCCAGGTGCGGGTCGTACGCCTCAGGCTCAAGGCCCCAGTTCGTGGGTGGACTATTCGCCGAAGCGGCGGATGGACTCGGTCAGGTATGGCGAGATGTGGGCCAGATCCTCGGTGTCGACGGTGTGGCCGTCCTCCTGGTGCTGGCGCACTATCTCGGCGATGTCCAGGGCGTTGTGGAAGATGACCGCGTTCGTGAGCAGAGCGTTGAATTTCGCGGTCTACTCATGCTCGACAGGGTCGTTGTCGGTGATGACTCCGCCCTTGCCGAAACCGATCCCCCGGGAGAAGCAGTTGAACGCCTCGACCTTGTTCGTCGCCGCAGTCACAGTCACCTGCGGCGCAGCGGGGCATCGGACTGGTAGCGCAGCAGTTGGACGGTAAGGGCGAGAGCACGGCCCGGCGGGCCGTGTGTGCAGTGGGTGTCACCGACAGGGTCAACATCGCCTGATGCGGCACCAGGCCAACGGCGACAGTCCGGGCCTCCTCGCGGTGCGGCCCAGCCTGGTCAGCTCATGAGCACGTCTACGAACTGCCAGAGTGTGAGCCACAACCCCAGGGCCAGGAGACCCGCCAGCATGGGGGTCACGACGATCCCGACCACCACGTATACGAGCACCGGCTGAGGGGCGTACAGCTTGTCGGGGTGGCGTGGGTCGTAGCGCACTTCGATCCTGCGCGGGTCGCGACTGACGATCCTCCCGCTGCCGACGTAGGTGCGTGCCCGGCCCTCCGCATCGGTGAACCGCCAGATCTCCTTGCGCGCGCTGTTTCGTCCTGCGGAGGTCGCGGCGACCGTGATGCCGTTACGACGGGTGGACCAGTGGTCGCGGATGATGCCGCCGGCCAGCTGCAGATAGCGGCCCGCGGCCAGCAGGATCAGCGCCCCGAAGAGCGGCATGAGCCACTGGCCCGGCTCTCCCGTCGCCGCGACGTAAACGACGAGGGCGGCCCAGACGACCACCGCGCACACGGCCGCCGCGACCGCTCCGGAGTGCCGTGTGAAGAACAGCCGCCACGCCGGGGGCGCAGACGTCTCCTCGCTCACCAGCTCCATACCGTCGCGAGGAACACGTCGCTCGGGCAGCACCGAGGTCACCGCCGAGACGAACGCCGTCACGGCCGCCGGGGAGGAACGAGTCACCACGAAGACCGTGGGATCACCCCCAGCGCTGATCAGCTCGATCTCGGCAGTGTCGCCCCTGGCCCCGGCCGCCCGTACCTCCTGGATCGCCCGCACCGGAATGCGCCTGTGGGTGCCGTTCTGCTCCAGCAGGACGGACCGGCCTTCGAAATGGGCCGTGGTGCCACGGCCTCGCAGGATCAGGTGGGAGGTCACGCCGGTATGACTACGCATGGGGCCACAAGGTTGCCCTCAGGACAGCCGTTGGTTTCGCTACGGACATACCCAACGGACCGGAAGCGAAGGGGCCTTCGGGGCGCGCTCGGGCCCTCGCCCTCCCGGCGGCGGGCCTCGGCCCAACTATATCTGCGGCCGGTCCTGGTGCCTGAACACCATCATGGGCACGGCGCCTCTGTCAGACCTACCTGAGAAGATCGCGCTCATGCTGCAAGTCTGTCTGAACGGTGCCAGAGTCCCCGCCGAATGCGCGCACCTGCCCGTGACCCCGCAGGAGCTGGCGACGGCAGCCCGCACGGCCGTTGCCGCCGGAGCTCAGGACATCCACCTCCACCCCAAGAACTTCGACGGTGAGGACACGTTGGAGCCCTGCGCCGTCGCCGCGGCCCTCACAGCCGTGCGGGCTGTCGTCCCGGGCACACCCGTCGGCGTCACCACGGGGGCCTGGACCACACCGGACCCTGCAGAGCGCGCTTCGCAGGTCCGTTCCTGGACCGTGCTCCCGGATCACGCTTCCGTGAACTGGCACGAGGAGGGCGCCGCCACGGTCGCCACCACCCTGCTGGACCGGGGTATCGGCATCGAAGCGGGCATCTACTCCGGGACACAAGCAGCACAGCGCTTCCTCAGCTGGCCGGACTCCCACCGCGTCTTGCGCATCCTGGCCGAGATCACAGACACCAGCCCGCAGACCGCGACCCGTGCAGCGGCCGGACTTCTGGAAGAACTCCGCTCCGCCACGAACACGTCGATCCTCCTCCACGGCGAGGACAACGCCGCCTGGGCCATCCTGCAGATGGCCGCTTCCCTTGAGCTGGACATGCGGATCGGCCTGGAAGACGTACTCCAGCTACCGGACGGGACGACGGCGAAGACCAATGCCGACCTCATCCACGCCGCGCGCGGCATCATCCAGTAGGCATTCAGACAGTTCCACTCCCCGACTCCACCACTAACCCGAAGAATGAGGAACGGAGCGAGTTCCAGCGACACTTTGCGCTACGCAAGGTCGAGTTGGACACCCCTGGGCCGCCCCTACGGGACACCTTGCAAGCACGAACACGCCCGCGTCCGCTGCCCGATGCTGTGGATCGAGCCCGGACAGCGGTGACGGCTGGTCGAGATCACCCCTGGCTTCGTTGATCTCCAAGGACAGCGTAAGTCGACGGTTTCCCGGAGGCGGTTGGTGATCAGCCGGCTCTGTGATGTGGATCAGAAATGACGGCACGGCGTGGATCCGAACGTGGGGACGGCCAACCGCCCTTCGGACGGCCATCCGCCCTTCGGACGGCCGGCCGTCGAGGCAGGTAGCAGCAGAGGTCAAGGTTCTATCGAGGTGCTGAGGTGCTGGGAAATGGCAGCCGCCTTCGCGGCCCGTGCCTCGACCAACCGCTTGCCTGGCGGCCGGTCGAGGATCAGTCCAGGCGTGCGGTCCGCCGATACTGTGGCTCGCGCTCGGGCCGGCTCACAGCCCGAGGTAGATCTGCCGGACCCGCTCGTCATGCGCGAGCTCAGCGGACGTGCCGGACATCGCCACAGAGCCGTTTTCCATCACCAGGCAGTGACTGGTGACCCCGAAGGTCAGCTTGGCGTTCTGTTCGACCAGCAGGAGACCGAGCCCTTCGCCCCGCAGGCGGACGAGGATGTCCAGAACGTTCTCGATCAGCTTCGGGGAGAGCCCCATCGAGGGTTCGTCGAGCAACAAGAGCCTCGGCCTGGACATGAGCGCCCGGCCGATGGCCAGCATCTGCTGCTGTCCGCCCGACAGGTCGCCGGCCGCCCGGCTCCGGAAGTCTCGCAGAATCGGGAAGAGGTCATACACGTGCGCGAGTGTGTCGCGCGTTTCTCCCTTCCATGACCGGCAGTAGGCGCCGAGCAGCAGGTTCTTCTTGACGGAGAGCCCGGGAAATACATGCCGGCCTTCCGGGACATAGCCGACACCGTGCCGGACCATGTCCCGAGCTCGTACCTTGCTGAGATCGGTGTCGCCGAGAGTGATCCGGCCGCTGCTGCGCGGGATGAGCCCCATGAGTGCCTTGAGCGTGGAGGTTTTGCCGGCGCCGTTTGAGCCGATGATCCCCATGGACTCGCCCGGGGCGACACTCAGGGCTACCGATCTGACCGCGCAGACTCCCCCGTAATGAACGGTCAGGTCGGTGACAGCGAGACTGTCGGTGCCCGTGCCGGATGCGGAGGGCTGGGCGGCGGTGGTGGTCATCGCGGAACCTCCGGTGCAGCATGAACGGGTATGTCGGCCGGCGTTGAGTCGCCGAGGTACGCCTCTATGACTTCGGGGGTCGCCGCCACTTCGGCGGGCGTCCCTTCCGCGATGACACTGCCGGCCGCGAGGACGGTGATCCGTTCACACAGGGACATGACCAGTCCCATGTTGTGCTCGATGAGGACAACGGTGATGCCCTGGTCGCGGATGGAGCGGACGATCGAGGAGAGCTGTCCGACCTCTTCACCGTTCAGACCGGCCGCAGGCTCGTCCAGGAGAAGCAAGCTGGGCCGTCCCGCCATGGCCCGCGCGATCTCGATGCGGCGCTGGATGCCGTAGGGGAGCGACTGCGGGTGCGCGTCGGCGAAGGCGGTGAGCCCGTACTCCTTCAGGATGCGGTCTGCCTCCGCCTGCAGCCGGCGTTCGTTGGAGAGGACACCGACAGGCCATACGGCGTACTGCCAGACCGTGCTGGTGCGGGACCGGTCGAGGACGACGAGAACGTTCTCGCGGACCGTCATCTGGGAGAAGAGGCGCAGGTTCTGGAACGTGCGCGCCATTCCCGCCAAGGACAGCTGGTACGGGCGTGCACGGCTGATGTCGCGGCCGACACCGGCGACCCGGCCGGCGGAGGGCCGGTACAGCCCACTGATCACGTTGAACAGTGTCGTCTTGCCGGACCCGTTGGGGCCGACGATGCCACGGATCTCTCCCGGTTCCACCGTCAGGGTGACGTCGTTGAGCGCGGTCAGCGCACCGAACCGCTTGGTGACATGGCTGATCTCCAATGCCGGCCCGCTGCCGGCTCCCGCATCGCGCGCCTGATCCGCGGGGGCGGCGCTGGGCAGATAGGGCCCCAGCTCTGCGGCGCGTACATCGTCGTTCTTCGTGCGGCGGCTGATGGCTTCCCTGATTCGTTCGGGGATCCCGGCGAGGCCGGTCGGAGCGAAGACCACCATGAGGACGACGACTACGCCGTAGCCGAGCTGGGCGTAGACGGCGAAGTCGACGAGAGCCTCCCGGACCAGTACGAGGCCGACCGCGCCCACGACACAACCGACGAGGCTGCGCCGGCCGCCGATGATGACCATCGCCAGCAGCAGGAACATGTTGCTGAGGCTGAAGGTCTCGGGGGCCACGTAACGGATGAGGCCCGCGTAGAGAATGCCGGCCACTCCGCCGTACACGCTGGCGAGCAGGAACGCTGTCATCCGCAGCAGGGGAATTTCCGCGCCCATGGCGCCGGCCGCAAGGGCGTCGTCCCGCATGGCCCGCAGCCTGCGCCCGAGCCGGGTCCGTACGACGAAGGTTCCGAAGGCGAGCGCGAGCCCGAAGACCACGATCTCCAGGTAGTAATACATGTACTCGTCGGCGAGGTCGATCCCGAAGAGCGGCGGGACGGGGATACCAGTGATGCCGTCCGCGCCACCGGTGATCTCCGCGTTGGTGATCCAGTTGACGAACCCCAGTGCCAGGCCGAGGGTGACGATGCCGAGGTAGTGCGACTGCATGCGCAACGCCGGCAGCCCTACGAGCAGGCCCACCAGAACCGTGGCCACCAGGCCGACGAACGCCGCGGTCCAGAAGCCGTATCCGGAGTGGGTGGTGAGGATCGCGGTGGTGTAGGCGCCGACTCCGAAGAAGGCGACCTGGGCCAGGTTGATCTGGCCCGCGACGCCCATGACGAGCCCCATACCGACGGCGAGGAGGGCGAAGATGATCGCGATGTCCACCACGTGCATCGAGTAGCCGTTCAGGCCGTACGGCAGCAGGAAGGCGGCTACGCACGCCAGCAGGATGAGCGACGCTTTGGATTTGAGGATGTTCACGCCCTGCTCACCGTCCTCTCGCCGAAGATGCCTGTCGGCCGGATCATGATGGCCACGGTGAAGACCAGGAAAGTGACCAGGACGGAGTAGCCCTGGAAGTGGTCGCCCGCGTAGGAGTCGAGGACCCCGATGGCCAGGCCTCCCACCACCGCTCCGGGGATGCTGCCGAATCCTCCGAGCATCGCGGCGGCGAATCCCTTCACGCCGAGTGCGCCGCCGAGGGTGGCGTCGACGTAGAGCATGGGTCCGGCGAGGCTGCCGGCGAGGGCCGCGATGCCTGCTCCGATCGCGAAGGCGAGGGCGTTGCTGCGGCCGACGTGGATGCCGACGGCGGTGGCAGCTTCGTGGTCCATGGCCACTGCCTGCATGGCGGCCCCCGGCTTGGTGCGCTGGAGGAACAAGGTGAGCAGGACCACGCACATTGCGGTGATTGCGATGACCATCAGGTCGTAGGTGCGGATGCGGATGCCCATGATGTCCAGGGGTCCAGAGGATATCGGCGAGGGCATGGCCCGTCCCGTGGTCCCCCAGATGAGTGTGGCGGCTGCCTGGAGGACGGTGCCGAAGCCGATCGTCCCGATCAGCATCAGGTCGAAGTCCTTGTTCTCCAGCGGGCGCAGGACCCGCTCGATGACCAGGCCGATGATGCCGGTGACGACGATGGAGATGACGATGGCGATGCCGAACGGTACGTGCGTGGTGAGGTAGAAGGTGGAGGCGGCGTAGGCGCCGATCATCGCGACGTCGGCGTGGGCGAAGTTGACCAGGCCCATGGTGCGGTAGACGACGGAGAATCCGACAGCGATCAAGGCATAGATCGCCCCTAGGCTGAGGCCTCCGACGAGGGTCTGCAGAGTGACTTGCATGGTGGCTCCCTGAAGCCGGTGAGGAGCCCGGCTCTCGGCTCGACGGGCTGGCTACTGAGCTGCGGAGAGCTTTCCGTCCTTGATGACGCCGATGGTGGTCTCGAAGATGCCGACGCCGGTCTCGTCATAGGCGAAGTCACCGAGCAGTCCGTCGTACTTGGTGGCGCGGATCTCGTCGGCGAGCTTCTTGCCGGTGGCCAGGCCACTGTTCTTCAGGGCGGTGAGCACGATGTTGGTGCCGTCGTATGCCTTGGCCCCGTGCAGTTCGGCGTCCTTGTTGTACTTGGCCTTGTAGGCGGTGGCGAAGGCCCGGCTGGCGTCACTGATCTCGTTGCTGAGGTAGGGCGAGCTGACGATCGTGTCCGCGGCGTTCGCAGCACCGGCCGTCTCGATGAAGACCGGGGTTCCCTGCGGGGCAGCACCTGCGAAGGGAACCTTGATGCCCAGATCACGTGCCTGCTTCACGATCAGCCCCGCCTGAACCTCCTCCGCGCCGAGGAAGATGGCGTCCGGCTTGGACTGGCGGATGCGGGAGAGCGACGCGCTGAAGTCCTTCTGGTCGGTGGTGACCACCTGGTCGCTGACCGGCGTGATGCCCGACTTCTTGAGCGCGGCGGTGAAGGCGTCGTGCTCACCCTTGCCGTAGGACCCGTTGTTGGAGATCATCGCGATCTTCCTGAACTTCTTCGTGGTGACCAGGTAGTCGGCCAGCGTGGAGTCGTAGGTCGTGCTGGTGGGGCCGTTGAGGAAAAGGAAGGGGCTCTTGACTTCGACAAGGGCCGTGGCCTGGCCGGAGGTGACGTTGGGAATCTCCGCCTGCTGGAGGATCGGCGCCATGGCGACGGTGACGGCACTCTCGGCCGTGCCGATCATCGCGACGTAGTTGCCGTTGTCCAGCTTGCGCGCGATGTTGGTGCCGGTGGTGGGGTCACCCTGGTCGTCGAAGACAGTGACCTTGATCTTGCGGCCGTCGATGCCGCCCTTCTTGTTCCATTCGTCCACGGCGAGCTTGGCGCCCTTGGCCTCCCAGTCACCCAGCGCTGCGAGCTGGCCGCTCTGGGCGTTCACCACAGCGATCTCGATAGGACCGCTGCCGTCGGCCTTGTCGGAGCCGGAGTCACCGGGGGCGCTGCACGCCGATGCGGCGAGCAGTACACCGAGGGCAACGGCCGGGACGGTGTAACGGGTTCTGGCGCGCATGGGAATCATCCTTCGTCCTCGAACTTGCCCTGGTAGATGTCGTTGATGTTCCAGTGGCCGGGCGTGGGGACCGGCTCGTTGACCATGGGAATGTCGATGACCGCCGGCCGGCGGCGTTCGACCGCGGTGCTGAGCACCTTGGCCAGGTCCTCAGCCGACTCGACCTCGTAGCCGTCGGCCCCGCAGGAGCGTCCGTACGCGGCGAAGTCGGGGCTGTAGGCCTCACCATCGGGGCCGGTGAAGTCACATCCGTATCCGCGGCCGTAGTTGGAGCGCTGGAGGTCGGAGATCGTGCCGTGCGCCCGGTTGTTCATCACCGCGAAGATCACGGGGAGGCCCTGTTCCACGGCCATGGGCACGGCCGGCAACTGTGCGCTCATCCCGCCGTCGCCGATGAGGGCGACCACGGTGCGCTGCGGCTGCGCCATCTGCACGCCCACCGCCGCGGCCGGTCCGAAGCCCATGGTGGAGGCTCCGCCGGGGGTGATGAAGCGGCCCTCGGGCGGCAGGTCGTAGGACTGGGCGACGCCGTTCTTGTTCCATCCGACGTCGGTCACCAGGATGGCGTCGGACGGCAGGCTTGCCCGCAGGTCGGCCAGGATCCGCTGGGGCCGCAGCGGGAAGTTGTCGCTCGCGCCGTTGACCGCAGCGGTGTCGAAGAGTTCCGCACGACTGGCGGCGATCGTCTCGCGCAGTCCCGGCCGGCGCGTGGATTCGGGCTGCAGGGCGCGGACGGCCGCTTCGATGGCACGCACGGCGTGCCCGACATCGGCGACCGCACCGATCTCGACCGGGTAGTTACGTCCGATCTCGGCCGGGTCGATGTCGATCTGGATGAGCTTGCTCGGTGGGAAGTTCCAGGTGTACGCGGCCTCCCATGAACTGGCGTCGGTCTCGGCGAAGCGCGTGGCCAGTGCCAGCACCACGTCGGCGTCCTTGGTGTGGGCGTGGGTGGAGTCCAGCCCCCAGAAGCCGGGCATGCCCAGGAGCAGGGGGTGCCGGTCGGGGACTGCCCCCTTGCCCATCAGGGAGTGGGCCATCGGGATGTCGAGGTGGTCGGCCAGACTCAGCAGCGCCTGCTTGGCCTTCCGCGTACGCAGGCCGCCACCGAAGTAGATCAGCGGTCGCTCCGCGTCCACAAGCGCCTGGGCTATGCGCTGGGCAGCCTCCTGGGTGATGCCGGGTAGGGAACTCTCAGGTATGGCGTGCGATCCGGGGACGTAGGGCTCGACCTGCCGCGAGAAGAGGTCCATCGGCACGTTGACGAGCACGGCACCGGGACGGCCCGAGGTCGCCGTCCAGAAGGCGCGTTCCAGGGTTCGGTGCAGGTCGGCGGTGCGTTGGACGGGCCAGGCACGCTTGCAGAAGGGGCGGTATATCGCGGTCTGGTCGGCGTCCGCGTGGAGGTTGACCTCCTGGTGCGGATGACGGCCGTAGTAATAGGAGGGGATGTCACCGGAGATGACCACGAGCGGGACGGAGTCCATGGCGGCCGTGGCAACACCGGTGACCGCGTTCATCATGCCCGGGCCGACGTGGGTGAGCAGCACCCCGGGCTTGCCCGAGGCGCGGGCGTATCCGTCGGCGGCGTGGGCGGCGGCCTGCTCGTGGCGGGCGATCACGAAGTGGATGGAGCTGGGGCCCATGGCGTCCAGCAACGCGATGTTGGTGTGCCCGCACGTTCCGAACACGTACTCGACGCCGTAGGACTCGAGTTGGGCGACAAGGGCTTCGGCAGCGGTAACGGTGGTCACTGGTTCTCCTCCGTGAGGTCGTGGCGATCGCCCCAGATGGACAGGCCGCGGAGCATGAGGGTTTTGACGACGGTGTAGTCGTCGATCAGCCAGCGCGGCGACTCTCGTCCGAACCCGGAGTCCTTGACCCCGCCGAACGGGATGTGGTCCAGGCGGTAGTTGGAGGTGCCGTTGACGATGAGCCCGCCCACCTCCAGGCGCCGCCAAGCTGTGAAGATCCGGTTGATGTCATGGGTGAAGAGCCCGGCCTGCAACCCGTAGCGGCTGGCATTGCACTCACCGATGACCGTGTCGAAGTCGTCGTAGGGCATGACGGCGACGAGCGCGCCGAACACCTCGTGCACGACGACCGAGGCACTGGGCGGCGGCCCGGCGACGATGGTCGGGGCCGCGGTGGCGCCGTCGCGCGTACCTCCGCGCAGCACCGAGGCGCCGAGTTCCTTCGCTTCGGCGGACCAGCGGACCACTCGTTCGGCCGCATCCTCATCGACCATCGAGCCGATGTCCGTCAGCGGGTCCATCGGGTCACCGATGACCAGGGTGTCGACCGCGGCGGTGAAGGCGTCGAGGAAGTCGGCGTAGCGGCTGCGGTGCACGTAGACCCGCTGGACGGAGATGCAGCTCTGCCCCGAGTTGCTGTATCCGGTACGGGCGGATGCCTTGGCTGCCGCTTCGACATCGGCGTCCTGGCAGACGATGGTGGCCGCGTTGCCGCCGAGTTCGAGGGCCAGGCGCTTGGCGCCGGCGGCACGGGCTACGGCCGCGCCGGTGGCGGCGCTGCCGGTGAAGCTGATGACGTCGACCTCGGTGGCCGCGCACAGGGCCGCCCCGACGTCGCCTCCGCCGTGGAGCAACTGGACCGCTTGGTGGGGCAGTCCGCTGTCGAGCAGCAGGGCCACCAGTGCCGCCGAAATGCCCGGCGCCTGCGGCGGGGCCTTCACAAGGGTCGTGTTGCCCGCGGCGAACGAGGCGCCGAGCTTGTGCGCCAGGAGGTTCGCGGGAGCGTTGAAGGGCGTGATCGCCAGGGCGACCCCCGCAGGTGCGCGGTAGGTGAAGGCGCTGTTGCCGACACCGGTGTTCCAGCCCGCGACCGGCAGCGTCTCCCCGTCGATGCGACGGGCCTCGGCGGCACAGACCTCGAAGGTCGAGGCGACCCGCTCGATCTCGACTCGGCTGTCCTTGACCGGCTTGCCCAGTTCCAGGGCCAGCAGTTGGGCGAGCCGATCGCGGTGGGCCAGAGCGGCCGCCGAGGCGCGCTGCAGGATGTCGGCCCGTGCCGCCGGGGCGAGCGAGGCAACCTGAGGAGCGTACCGGCAGGCATCGGCGACGGCCTGGTCGATCTCGGCGGGCAGAGCGGTGGGAGCGCGGCTCACGGTGCGCCGCAGGTAAGGGCCGGCGCGTTCCGCCGTCGGTCCGTCACCCGACCATGCACCGGCTAGGAAGGGCAGTGCGTCGACGACATCCGAATCGGCGACGGATTTGAGGATGACTTCCAGCATCACTTCTCCAGACAAGCCATCTAGCGGTTTGCATAGACCGCCTTGTGGACTGGCGTGTAACGTACGGGCGCCGGTTGAGCTTGGCAAGAGTCCGGTCAAAAGAAGTTGAATCCTCAGGTTTCCCGCCGAAATCGGTGCTCTCGCACGTGTGAATGCGCCCACCTCGTGCCATCCCTGGCAGGCTCTCCCGGCAAGGACGTACGAAGGAGAAAACATGGAATCCGAGCAAGGACAGGGCGGTGTGCGCAGTGTGCGCCGGGCCCTGGACATTCTGTCGCTGCTCACCGAGGAGCAGCCTGTCGTCTCCCTCCGAACCATGGTGGAGGCGACCGGTCTCGCGAAGACCACCGTGGTCCGGCTGGTGCAGACACTGGAGGGTTACGGGCTTCTGTGGTCCACCGACGCGGGATTCACCGCCGGGCCGGGGCTGTGGAGATGGGCCCATCTCGCCCACGGAAGCTGGGAGTTGCCACAGGAGACGATCAAGTTGCTGCGCGAACTGGCCGACCGGCGCGGGGAGACGGCCAACGTGATGATCCGGCGCGACATCCACCGCGTCTGTGTCGCCCAGCAGGAGAGTCCCCAGCCTCTGCGTCACGTGGTGCGTGTCGGCGACGAACTCCCCCTCTGGGCGGGCGCCTCGTCCAAGGTGCTGTTGAGCGGCGCGAGCGACGCCCTGATGCACCGGGTCGCGAGGGACTCGCCCCACGGCGAGGCGCACGTCGAGCGGCTGCGGGGGTGGGTCGACGAGGCCTCGCAGCAGGGATACGCGGTGAGCCAGGGCGAACGCGACGTCGGCCTCACGGCCGTGGCCGTGCCACTCGCCACCTCCTCCGGTGTGGTGGTCGCCTCGCTCTCCCTCAGCGGTCCCAGCGCACGCATCACGCAGGGCTCGGTGGAGGAGTTCGCCCAGGACCTGAAGCAGGTGGCCGCGGAGATCATGTCGCAGGGATTCGACCACCCCCTGGGACCGCGGGGCTGACAACCGTGCCAGAAAGCGGGGCCGTCCGCCGGCGCCGCGTGAGGAGACACTATCCATGGATGCGCGACCGCTCGACAACATAAGAGTCCTGGACCTGACGAACGTCCTGGCAGGTCCGTACTGCAGTTACCACCTCATGCTCCTGGGTGCGGAGGTCATCAAGATCGAGCGCCCCGGACAGGGAGACCTGGCCCGCAACCTCGGCCCCGACGCCGACCTGAACCGCGCCGGGATCGGGGCTTCGTTCCTGGCGCAGAACGCGGGCAAGAAGTCCGTGGAGCTCGACCTCAAGGACCCCGCCGACCGCGAGGTCTTCGAGGAGATGCTGGCCGGCGCGGACGTCCTCCTGGAGAACTTCCGGGCCGGTGTCCTTTCGCGGATGGGGTACGACCAGGAAGGGCTGGACCGGATTAACCCCCGCCTGGTCTGCTGCTCCATCTCCGGCTTCGGGCAGAGCGGGCCGATGAGTGACGCACCGGCGTACGACCAGATCATCCAGGGGCTCTCCGGAATGATGAGCGTGACCGGGACCGCCGACACCGCCCCGCTGCGGGTCGGATTCCCGGTGTGCGACACCACCGGCGGACTGTCCGCGGCCCTCGCGGTCAGCGCCGCGCTGCTGCACCGGGAACGCACCGGGCAGGGCAGCCGGCTGGATGTCTCCATGCTGGAGACGTCCTTGTCGGCCATGGGGTGGGCCGTCTCGAACTACATGGTCAGCGGCGTACCCCCGGAGCCGATGGGGGACCAGAACGCCACCGCCGCACCGTCCGGCACTTTCCGCACGGCGGACGGGCCGCTGAACATCGCCGCAAACCAGCAGCGCCAGTTCGAAACGCTGTGCCGGCTTGTCGGCGCCCCCGAGCTCGTCACTGATCCTCGATTCGTCGAACGGGAGGGCCGCAAGGCCCATCGCAAAGAACTCAACGCGACCCTGAACAGCGCGCTCTCACAGCGTCCGGCGGCGGAGTGGGAGCGATTGCTGACCGCCGCCGGAGTGCCCGCGGCACGCGTCCTCACCGTCCCGCAGGCCCTCGATCAGCCCCAGTTGCGGCACCGGGGGTTCATCGCCGAACTCCGCCGACCCGACGCCTCGAACATCGCGCTGCCGGTCCTCGGCAGCGGAGTGCTCTTCGACGGAGAGGCCTTCCTGCCCCGGACACCACCCCCACTGCTGGGTGAACACAACCACGAACGCGACGAGCTCGCGTCGCGCTGGTCCGCCACCGCCACGAAGGAGGCGACAGCATCTTGAGTACCTCAGCGTCCTCATCCGCCCACGACGAGGCCGCACAGTGGTGGGCCACCGCCGTCAGCCACATCGAACCCGGCTCCATCGAACTGCGGGACCGGCCCGTACAGGAACTGATCGGCTCGGTAGGCCTGGTGGACACCCTATGGCTCCTGCTGCGAGGCGCCCTTCCCTCACCACGCCAGTCCGCGCTACTGGAAGCGGCGCTCGTGGCAGGCGTGGATCACGGGCCGCAGGCGCCCTCGATCGCAGCCGCGCGCATGGCAGCGACCTGCGGGGTGGGGCTCAACAACGCGATCGCCACCGGCGTCAACATGCTCGGTGACGTCCATGGCGGAGCAGGCCAGCAGTGTGTGGAAATGCTCGAGGAGATCCGCACCCACCATGTGGCGGGCCAGGACTGGGACGCAGCCGCCGCTGAGGTCATGGCACTACGGCAGGCGCGTTCGCGATACCTTCCTGGCTTCGGCCACCGCTTCCACCCCGTCGACCCCCGCCGCGATCCCCTCCTGCAGTTGACGGAGGAGGCCGTGGCCGCCGGGGTCGTGGCGGGCGACCATCTGCAAGCGGCCCTGGCCGTCGAGCGCGCCCTGCAGAAGCGCCGTGCCGGCGCGCGCCCTGTGCCGATGAATATCGATGGCGCCACGGCCGTCATCTATGCCGAGCTCGGCTTCCCCGCGCCGCTGGCCAGAGGCCTGTTCGTGATCAGCCGGTCGGTGGGCATCCTGGCCCACGCGTGGGAGGAGACCGGGCAGGGCCGCCGGAACAAGGGCCCCATCCCCCGGTCCGTCCTCCCCGCCCGACTGGAACCCGTCGATCTGCGTGCCACCGAGGAAACCGCGTCCTGACCCTTGTCAGGCCACTGCCACGTCCTTAACGTATGGAAGCGCCTCTCGGCGACCATCATGCGGGTCTAGCGAACCGCACAGCGGACCAAGATCCGCTTCCCGCTCTCTCTTCCCCTCGCCGCCACACCGGACCACCAGGTGGACCGCAACTCGGCAGGGTCATGTCACGAAAGAGGGTTCATGGACAGACGCAGTTTTCTCGCCACAGCCGCTGCCGGCACAACCGCGGGCATCGCCGTACTCAACACCCCCGCCCAAGCCGCCGAAGCGCGCACCGGCACTCTGGCAACACCCGTGCCCAGGCAGGCGTTCGAGGCGACCGCGAAGAACTTCCCCAAGGCGGGCGGCAACCTGGCCAACCAGAACTACTCGGCCCTCAAGAAGATCACCCCGCGCAACGTGAAGCAGCTCGGCGGGGCCTGGCACATCAACCTGGAGGGCGGTGAAACGGGCCGCGCCCAGCAGTGCGCCGTCGTCGCCCAGGACGGCGTGCTCTACGTCGCCACCACCCAGCAGAACATCCTCGCCGTCAACGGGCGTACCGGCGCGGTGAAATGGAAGACGAGCGTCGGCAGCGAGACCACCAACATGCGCGGGGTCGCACTCGGCCAAGGCCTCGCCTTCACCATCTCCGGTGAGAACATCGTCTACGCCCTGGACCAGCGGACCGGCGCGGTCGTGTGGACCAGGGAGATGCTCATCGAGGACCAGGGCGACCCCGGGTGCGACCCGGCCAGCGGCCAGTGCGGCGGCAGCAGGGGCAGCCTGGCCGGCGCGGTCGTCTACTGGGACGGGATGATCTACGTCGGCACCCAGGGCAGCACCGCGGGCGCCCGGGGCCGCGGCTACGGCCTGGACGCGGCGACCGGCGAAGTCGCCTGGACGTTCTGGGGCACACCCGGACCCGGCGAGTTCGGACACGACACCTGGGAAGGTGACACCTGGAAGACCGGCGGGGCCGTGTGCTGGATCCACCCTGCGGTCGACCCCGAACTGGGCCTCGTCTACTGGACGTTCGGAAATCCGTATCCGCGCACCGACGGCTCCACCCGAGGCGGGGACAACCTCTTCGCCAACTGTCTGGTGGCCATCGACGCCAAGACCGGGAAGAGGCGCTGGCACTTCCAGTCCGTCCACCACGACATCTGGGACTACGACGGCGTGATGTCGCCGGTTCTCGCGGACATCCAGATCGAGAAGCGCAAGCGCAAAGTCGTCGTCTACGGCAGCAAGACCGGGATGTACTACATCCTCGACCGTGCGACCGGCGACCCCGTGCACGGCATGGAGGAACGCCCCGTGCCGCAGCACGCGGCGCAGAAGACCGCCCCCACCCAGCCGTTCCCGGGCGGCGAGCCCTTCGTCGAAACCGAGCCGCGGATCGACAAGGCCACCCGGCCGGTGCCGTTCTACGCCACCGGCGGTCTCTTCGAGGTGCACTGGGACCGGCCGACGATCCTCTACCCGGGCGCGGGCGGCGGCGCGGACTGGTCGTCCCCGTCCTTCAGCCACCGCACGGGGCTGGTTTACGTGGGATACGGGCTGATCAACTCGGCCTACTCCAACACCCATGAGGGCAGGGTCAACACCGCGCGCCCGCTCGGCGAGTACTTCGCCGGCGGGGTCGTGGCGGTCGACCCGCGCACCAATACCGTCTCCTGGCGACAGGAGGGCGACTGGTCGCTCGCCCACGGCAACGGCGTCCTCAGCACCGCGAGCGGCGTGCTCTTCCAGGGGCGTCCCGACGGCGTGCTGACCGCACTGGACGACGCGACGGGGAAGGAGCTGTGGACCTGGCAGTGTGGAGCGGGCGTCAACACGAGCCCGATGACGTACGAGGTCGACGGTGAGCAGTACGTGGCCGTGCTGGCCGGCGGGAACGGGCTGCCCTACCCGGACATCCCACGCGGGGACCACCTGTGGGCGTTCAAAATCGGCGGCAAGGTCGCCCCGGCGCCCGCACCGGTTCCCCCGTCGAAGCGCAACCAGATCCGGGCAGCCGCCGTCAGCGGCGCCACGGCGGGCAACACCGTCACCCTGGGCCGCGTCTGGGACAGCGCGAAGGGCGCACCCGGGACCACCGAGAACCTCGTGTCGCAGAACGCCATGTCACCGCAGCACCTCGCCATCCCCCGAGGCACCACGGTGACGTTCACCAACCCCGCCGGCAACAGGACCGCCCACGGCGCGGTGGCCTTCTTCGAGGCCGAGTTCGACACCGGGCTGCTGATGCCGGGCGAGTCGTACACGTACACCTTCGACACGGCGGGCGAGTTCTTCTACAACGACCCGGTCTCCCCCCAGAGCACCGGCAAGATCGTCGTCTCCTAGCCCCTCCCACGCGGCCCGACCGTGCCGCCATCCTCACCTTCACCCAGACGCAGACATTGTCGGGGCGCGCCCTCCCAGTACCGCGTAACGCCTCCGGCCCATTCGTGCGGCCGCTGCCCGCCGACTCGCCGGCGCGCCCCCAACGCCTGCCTCTTCAGCGTGCCGGTCTCGCACGCCATCCACCACAGAAGAAGGAAGCACACTCATGTCAGGAAGAACGCTCCGGGCGAGAGCCCTGAGCACCCGCACGGCCGTCCTCGCCACACTCGGGATGGCGGTCGCCATGGTCGCGGCACTCCTCGCGACCGGGACCCTCAGCGTCGCCCACGGCCGGATCGGCACCGGGGCGAAGGAACTGGGCGACCCCGACTACGGGGTGTGCCGCGGCCTGGATCCCGACTGCTACCACGACTGGGGCAACTTCGATCCGGCCGAGGGGTACCGGGTCCTGCTCTACACCCGTACGGCCGGGCCCCGTCACGCCAATCTGGGCCCCGCTCTGGCGACCGGCCTGAACCCGCCGCTCACCGACGCCAACGTGGTCCAGAAGTCCATGATCAAGCTGGGAGAGACGGGCGGCTTCCAGGTCGACTACACCGAGGACGTCACCCAACTCGCTTCTCCGAACACCTTGTTCAAGTACAACGCGGTGGTCTTCTTCTCCACCAGCCGGGACGCCCTGGACGACGCCGCACAGACCTCCCTGCGCCAGTACATCCGAGGCGGCGGCGGCTTCGTGGGACTCCACAACGCCTTCGGCACCGAGTACAACTGGCCCTGGTACGAAGGCCTGCTGGGCAACGCCAACTTCTACGACCACGGCCCCTCACAGCTGGGCACCGTGCGAACGGTGGAGCGGAAAGACGTCTCCACCAAGGAGCTGCCGGCCCGCTGGAACTTCACCGACGAGTGGTACAACCTGGTGCCCGCCCCCACCAAGGTGCGCGTCCTGGCCGAGGTCGACGAGAGCACGCTCGCGAAGGGCGTGGCCGGCAACTACAGCCACCCCGGCCACGGCAATGAGCACGCGGTCGCATGGTGCCAGTACTACGACGGCGGGCGCTCCTGGGCCACCACCCTGGGCCACGACGCCAAGCAGTTCACCACGGACGGGTCCTTCGCCGGCGCGGCCGAGTTCCAGAAGCTCATCATCGGCGGCATCCAATCGGCCGCGGGAATGAAGCCGTTCTGCAAGTAGGGCACTCCACCCGGCCCGGAAACCGGCTGTCCGACCACCTGGCCATGCTGCGGCACCAGCTTGTCCGAAACGCCCAGCAAGAGGGGCGGCATCGGTCCCCTCCCCCCTCTTGCCATGGCCGAAGCGCAGGCATAGCGTAACCATCGATCCATCTGACGGATCGTAGAAACCGTACAACGGTTAGCAGAGTCCGTCGCCTGCGCCTCCAGAGCAGGGAGCACTGCTCGCGTCACAACTGTCGGGCCGCCTCCCGGCCTGGTCCGGCCGGCCCGCGCCTCCCCTCTCCTCGCCCCATGTTCCGCTTCTCTGAAGGGATACCGACCATGCTCGAATCCACCGCACCCCAGCAGCAGGCAGAGACTCCCGCCGCCACGCCGGAAGGCTGGGCCACGCCCGATTTCACGGTCGTGGACACGGCCATGGAGGTCACCGCCTACTCCCTCAACGCCCTCTAGAAGAAGGTTCCGTGCGCCTGCTCACGCTGGGCACGGCCGCGGGTGGAGGGGTTCCCCAGTGGAACTGCGCGTGCCCCGGATGTTCCGGGGCACGCGCCCACCCCGCCCGCCGCCGCAGCCACGACTCGCTCGCCGTCCTCGGGCACGATCCGTCCTCGTGGTTCCTCGTCAACGCGGGCCCGGACATCACGGACCACCTGGAGGCCCACGCCGAACTCCGGCCCGGAGCCGGCGGGGAGCGCACGCCCGTGGTACGGGTCCTGCTCACTGACGCCGAACTCGACCACACCCTGGGCCTTCTACGACTGCGGGAGGCCCGGCACGTGGAGATCTACGCCACCGCACCCGTGCGGCAGGCGTTGCGTGAACGCCTGGCCCTGGACACCGTCCTCACGCCGTACACCACACTCACCTGGCGGGATCTGCCACCGGCCGGGCGGACTCCGGCCGTGGTCGCCGGGATCGAGGTGTCCGCCGTGCCCCTGTCCACCAAGCGTCCCCGGTACGCAGCCGACGCGAAGGAGGACGACACCTGGGTCGTCGCTGCCCGGCTCCATGACCCCGTCAGCGGCACGACTGCGCTCTACGCACCGGCGCTCGCGGCCTGGACCGAGCATTTCGCGAAGGAGGCCACCGGAGCCGACTGCGTCTTCGTCGACGGGACCTTCTGGGACGACGAGGAACCGCGGCGGCTTGGCATCTCGGCCCGGAGCTCCACCGGGATGGGGCATCTGCCCGTCGACGGCCCCGACGGCACCGCCGAGCGGCTGGCCCGGCTGCCGGCCCGCTGCATCTACACCCACCTCAACAATACGAACCCTCTGGTCGATCCCTTCGCCCCACAGCACGGCGTCCTCGTGGAGCGAGGGCTCGAAGTGGCACAGGACGGCATGGTGATCGAACTATGACAACCGCACCCGCACGCCCGCCCCATCACGCAGCATCCGCCGCACCGCCGGACGACAGCCCGTTGCCACCTGCCGCATTCGAGCGTGAACTGCGGGAGCGCGCGCAGAGCCGCTACCACGACACCCATCCGTTCAACGTGCGGATGCACCAGGGCGGGCTCAGCCCCGCTGAGCTGCGCACCTGGGTCGCCAACCGATTCCACTACCAGCGCGGCATCCCCGTGAAGGACGCACTGATCCTCGCCAAGCTCCCCGAGCCGGCCATGCGGCGCTCCTGGTTGCGCAGGATCCAGGACCACGACGGCCTGGCCGAAGGCGAGGGCGGTATCGAGCGCTGGCTGCGGCTCGGCGAGGCGGTGGGCCTTGACCGCGCCGAACTGGAGTCGGGCAGAAGCGTGCTGCCCGGGGTGCGGTTCGCCGTCGATGGCTATGTGAACTTCTGCCGACTCAGCCCCGCCCTGGAGGCTGTCGCGTCCTCGCTCACCGAGCTGTGCGCGCCGAACATCATGATGACCCGCCTGGAAACCTTCCCCATCCACTACCCGTGGATCGAGGAGTCGGGCCTCGCCTACTTCCGCAGCCGGGTTCCACAGGGGCGCCGTGACGGCGCCGAGGCGCTGACCTGGGTGACCGACTGGGCGCGGACCCGCGCCGAACAGCTCGCCGCCCTGTCGGCCCTCTCCTTCAAATGTGACGTCCTGTGGTCACTGCTGGATGCCGTCGAGCACGGGAGCCGACCGGGGAGCTCACTTTGACCGCTCATGCCCTTGACCGCTGGTGCCCGCAGCCGGCACCCGCCATCGTCCTGCGCTACGACAGGGCGCGCGGCAACCACGTACTGCTGATGCCGGAACGCGTCGTCGTACTGACGGGCAGCGCCCCTCACGTGATGGAACTCTGCGACGGCACACGAACGGTCGCACGGATCACCGACGAGCTTCAGGAGCGATTCCCCGGAGCCCCTGTGGACGCAGAAGTGGCTCCGTTCGTGGAACGGATGCGCAAGGAAGGCTGGATCCGGTGACCACGGCCACACCCCCCTGGGGACTCCTGGCAGAGCTGACACACGCCTGCCCGCTGCACTGCGGCTACTGTTCCAACCCGCTGGAACTGACCCGCCGGTCCAGCGAACTGACCGCCGCCCACTGGGTGGACGTGTTTCGCCAGGCTGCGGATCTCGGCGTCCTGCAGACTCATCTCTCAGGAGGAGAGCCGCTGCTCCGCAAGGACCTCGAAACGATCGTCACCGGTGCGGAGGAATCCAGCATCTACACCCAGCTGGTCACCAGCGGTTCAGGGCTCACGGAGGATCGCCTACGGTCCTTGACCGGCGCAGGGCTGCGCAGCGTCCAGCTCTCGGTCCAGCACGCAGATCCCGCGGCCTCGGACCGCATTGCCGGCAGCCGGGCCTTCGCCGCCAAGGAGGCCGCAGCTGCACTCGTCAAGGCGGCCGGCCTTCCCCTGGGCGTCAATGCCGTGCTGCACCGGCACAATCTGGACGCCGTAGACGGTCTCGTGGAGCTCGCGCTGCGATGGGGGGCGGACCGGATCGAGCTGGCCAACACCCAGTTCTACGGATGGGGCCTCCTCAACAGGGAGGCGCTGATGCCTGCCCGGGACCAGCTCGCCCGTGCCGTGGAGTCCGTCAAGACATGGCGGGAGCAGCTCGGCGGAGATCTGGAGATCGTCTGGGTCACGCCGGACTACTTCGACGGGGTGGCCAAACCCTGCATGGGCGGCTGGGGGGCCGTCTCCCTCACCGTGGCCCCGGACGGCACAGTCCTGCCCTGCCCTGCGGCCGCCACCTTGCCCGGACTCGATCCGGTCAATGTGAAGGACCACCCGCTGCGCTGGATCTGGGAGGAGTCCAAAGCGTTCAACCTCTACCGAGGAACCAACTGGATGCCTTCGCCATGCCGGACCTGCGAACGACGCGACCAGGACTTCGGAGGTTGCCGGTGCCAGGCTTTCGCCCTGACCGGCGACGCCTCCCGCACCGACCCGGCCTGCTCCCTCTCCCCCGATCACACGACACTGACTACGCTGGCCCGGCCGGCCACAAGTGGCGTGACGGACCTGATTCCACGCCGCCCAACCGTCGGGCCACGCGCAACTTCACACAGTTGACGTCGACACGGCCGCCGGCTCCTCGGCTCGGGTGAACTCCCTGCTGGTTGCTGTTGACCCGGACTCCGAATGGAGGACGCCGGCGGGGAGCCCGCCGGGGATGACGGGACAGCCCTTAGCGTCGGCATCGACCTCAGTGCGTCTCCGCCTGGCGGGAGCTGAGTGACGGTTTGCGAAAGGTCCGCCGCCACCGGACGCTCGCCCCGCTGGTCACGGTGATCGGGCTGAGCGAGATGTGCTTCAGCGGTCCGGTCGCCACCGGCTTGGTGCTCCTGGCTGATGCACGCGGCTGGGGTACCTCGGGCCCGTGCTTTTCCCGGCCGTCGGCCTCACGGTGGCCATGTGGGGAGCGGACATGCTCTGCATCGGATGCGGCGCGATCTGCCCGCTTGCCGCAGCGCTCGGCCTCTCGGTCCCCGAGATACGCCCCGCGCCGAACTCCACCCGACCAGCCCCCGCGCCCATCGGACGCGACGTCACATCCCACCGGTGAGGGGCGGGTCCCGCAAGCGTCCACTATCGCGCCCGCCCTTGGGCGGCGTCCCCCTGCTTGAGGCGGGGTCTGGGGAGGCCGGTCAGGTGGCCTGCCGAAATTGTCACCTCACCTGTCAAAAAGTACTTGACCGGGCGGCGCATGCTTGTTCGGGTCCCCCCACTCGTCCCTGGTCACAGTGTGTTTGTCGTCCTCGTCCTCGTCGTCTCCGAAGATGCCGGCGATGCTTTTGACTATCTGGCCGACCTCCTCGACCGCGTCCGTGCCAACACCGGCGATGTCGTTGATCGCCTGCTCCGCGGTCCTTACCGGGTCTCGAGCGAGGTTGTTTACGGCGCCTACAGCGAACGATGTCACCCCAGCCAGCGGATTCGGGCCACTGATCGTGATGAGAGGCAGCTTGAGAGTGCTTGTCGCCGCCCAGTGCAGACCTAGCTCTGCTTTGAGTCCGATCTCACCGCCGACGCCGAAAGGCTGGCCTCCGATCGTTACGCCGAGTTGCCCGCCGATCTCGCCCGCGGACAGGCCGATCTCCCCACCCACTCCATCCGGGCCGGCCTCCCCGGACATATGGGCATTAGGCCCCACGGCATGTCCAGTAGCGCTCCCCCCAGCACCTGGAGCACCAAACGAGGCCGATCCGTCAACCCTGACCGTGACTACTTCGGCGTAACCCTTTGCGGTGAGAGTCTCTCCGTCGACCGAGCCTTCGAGTTTCACGATGCCGATCTGCAGTCGCAAGTCAGCCGTCACCGTTATTTCTCCGGAACGCGCTCTCAGCGCTCCAGACTCGTCGACGAAGGTGTGTCTGTAGGAGAAGCTCTCTCGAGGCACGTGCAGGGGGCCGACCGGCACAGGCGTATTGGGTCCAGCCGCTACCTTCCCTTCCTGCACGACCAGGACTCCAGCCGCGTCAAAAACGCTTCGCTTGTAGATGATTTCCTCGGCCGGCACCGCTGCCGCCGGCACACGTATCTTGCCGAGTCGTTTGGCACCACCGCTGCGGACGAATGCCCCGAGAAGACCGCCCGACGCCGGCCGAGGTGGGGAGGCAGCGGGCTCGGCAACGGGTGGGGAGGCAACGGGCTCGGCAACGGGTGGGGAGGCGACGGGCTCGGCAACGGATTGAGCGGTATCGCTGAATACGGTGCTGTAGATGTTCCAACCGTCGCTGACGTTGTTTCCGCCTCCCCCGGCGGTCCACCGGTTGGTGCCATCCGTGTATCCGTCGTGGCGGTACCACTGCAGCGCGCCTTCGGGCGTGACGCCGTAGATAACGCCGTTGCCGCCGCTGAATACAGTGCTGTAGATGTTCCAACCGTCGCTGACGTTGTTTCCGCCTCCCCCGGCGGTCCACCGGTTGGTGCCATCCGTGTATCCGTCGTGGCGGTACCACTGGAGTGCACCTTCGGGCGTGACGCCGTAGACAACGCCGTTGCCGCCGCTGAATACAGTGCTGTAGATGTTCCAACCGTCGCTGACGTTGTTTCCGCCCCCTCCGGCGGTCCACCGGTTGGTGCCATCCGACCGCCCGTTGTGGCGGTACCACTGCAGCGCGCCCTCAGGAAAGATGCCGTAGATGGCGAGCGTGGTGTCGTCTGCCATGACTCCTCCGCTTCGTATACCGAGACACCCTCCACAACCACCTGCACCGGGTGGGGTCCCGGAAGTCTCGTGTCGCCGTGGCCGGAGTTTCCGGCACGGCGGGGCGAGTACGTAAAGGACGCGTCGTGCCGATCGATGCGGGAATACGGACACCCGGCAGATCTGTCATTCCACGGTCATGCGCCGTCAGGAACGAGCTCGGCCGTCGGGCTCCAGCACGCAGCGGGCTTCCGGGATGTCCGACAGGTGGCTTCGGGACCGGCCGCATCCGTCCTGCCAGTCCCGACTCGGAGGTGTTTCCGGTGTACGGATTTTCCGTCGCCAGAGGATTCCCCCGGCAGCGCGTAGGATTCTTGCACGCGCGTCCCTCCTTCCTGTATACGCCTCTTGGAGGCATATCGCTCGGTGCGAACGGAACGGCAGACTGACGGTGGCCTGTGGATACTCCCCGTAGGCGGTCCCTTTCTAGCACTTTGTGGCCGCGAGCTTCCCCACTAGCGGCCGGATGCCTCCCCGGACCTGGACGGACACCGGCCGGCGAAGCTGGCACGCGAGAGGATGTCCTCATCAGCCCGGAAGGGTTCGCAACATCGAGGTGGACGGGGCCGGCGGCCCCCGCGCCTAGTCCTCAGTGGGCGGTTCGTGAGTTGATGTCCGTTCCGGACTTGGTTACTGCTTCTTGCTGAAGGTGCCGGGCTCGGCCTCGGCGAGGATTCCTGGTGTGACCAGGCGTTTCATCTTGGCTCGGGTGCGTTCGATGTGTTTCGGCAGGAGCTCGAAGTCAAGGGCCTGGCAGATGTCGAGGTCTCTCAGTAGGCCGGTGGTGTCGTTGAAGACGGCGAGGATGCGCGGTTAGTCCGGGTGCTCGGGCAGCTCCGGACTCCCTGATGGGTCGGGGCTTTGGACCGGGATTCAGTCGGCGAGACCGGTGATGGTCGTGCGGGTGATGGCGAGGTGTTCCAGACGCAGTTCGGCCTCTCGGAGCTGGGTCTGAAGGGTGTCGATCTGGGTGCGGAGATCGCCGGCCAGGGCCCGGGTTGCGTCTTCCTGAAAGTCGAGCGCCTGGAGGAGGGGGTTGAGGTTCACGCGCCGGCCTCCTGCGGAACGCGCCAGGTGAGCGTGCTCGAGTCGGTGAGCCGACGAGCTATGGGGTCGGTCATGGCCCAGTGGACGCGTGAGGTGGAGGAGGCCGGGCGGTGTTCGTAGTCGCGGACCAGGCACCGGTGCGGTATCAGGGTCCCGAACGTCTGCTCCACCCGCCACCCTTTCGGCTGCGGAACGAATCCCCGCTCCTCAGGGTTGCGACGGTTGGCAGATCCGTCACTGTGAGCCGGACCAGCTCCTTTCGGGGTCGACTGTGAGCTCTGCCAGGACGGCTCCCGTCATCGCAGCGACTCCGTGGTCGAGGACCGCCGGGTCGGGCGCGAAGTTCGGGCTGTGGGCGCTGGGCACGTTGCCGAACTTCGCCATGGGTGACTGCCCAAGGGCTACGTTCCAGACGGCGAGGGGCGTGGAGGGCAGAAACCAGTAGTGGTACGGAATGGCCGGCCCGTCGGGAGTGCGTGCGAGTTCGGAGAAGTCCTCGCTTCCCATTGCCGGGCCCGGGTCGATGATCCGGGTGCTTCCGAACATGCGTGTGTGGATGTCCGCCACGCTCCGGGCCACCCGGGCATCGTTGACTGTCGCGGGCATCGACTTGACGATGCGTATGTCGGGCCCAGCGGTCGCGCCGGCTGCTTCGCATTCGGCGCGCACGATGCGTTGAACCGCAGCAAGGATCTGCTCCTGCAGTTCGCTGGAGGTTGACCGCACGGTGAGTCCGAGTTCGGCCGTAGCGGGGATGACGTTGTTGGCTGTGCCGGCGCGGAAGCGGCCGACCGTGACGACGGCCGTCTCGCGGGGCGCGATCTCGCGGGCGACGATGGATTGCAGCCGACCTACGATCGCCGCGCCGATGACGATGGGATCTGTTGTGGTGTCGGGGCGCGAGCCGTGACCGCCGCGCCCGTGGACGACGATGTCGATGGAGGCCGACGCCGCGAGGACAGGACCCTCCACATGAGCGACGAGTCCGATCGGGCCGGCACTGATGTGCTGGGCGAGGAGGACGTCGGGGAGGGGAAATCGCTCGTGGAGTCCGTCGTCGCGCATGGCCAGCGCTCCTGCACCGGTCTCCTCGGCGGGTTGGGCGACGAAGACGACGGTTCCGCTCCAGTGTTGTCCGCCGCGCGCCAGGGCTTGGGCGGCGCCCACCAGCATGGCGGTGTGCGCGTCGTGCCCACAGGCGTGCATGACCCCGTTGACAGTGGACGCATACGGGAGGCCCGAACTCTCGGTCACGGGCAGTGCGTCCATGTCGGCACGGACGAGTACGGTGCGTCCTGGGCCGTTCGACAGCACACCGACGACCCCGGTGCCGCCGACTCCCTCCGTGCACTCGATACCTTCGGCACGGAGCGCCGCGCAGACCCGAGCGGCGGTCCGGTGTTCGGCTCCTGACAGTTCCGGATGTGCGTGCAGATCCCGGTAGAGGCGGTGGGTGGCGGCGGAGTCGTGCGCTGCTGCGAGTTCCAGGGCGGTGCGGGCGAGGGACATGGGCGCGTTCTCCGGTGTGCTTCGCAGGGTCAGTGGCCGAGGGTGTTCTTGAAGACTTCGCCGTCCTTGACGACCACGGGGATGTTCGTGGCGTCGCCCAGTGCATGAATGTCGGCGAGCGGGTCGCAGGCTGCTATGACGAGGTCGGCGCGCTTGCCGGCTTCGAGGGTCCCGATCTCGCGCGAGAGGCCGAGGAGTTCGGCGGCGACCGATGTACCGGCGAGGATCGCGTCCATGGGTGCCATGCCGTGGTCGGCGAGGTGGCCGAGCTCTCGGAGGTTGTTTCCGTGTGCGGCGATACCGCAGTCCGTGCCCATGGCGATCTTCACGCCGCGCTCGATGGCCCGGGGAACCGAGGCGAGGGCGTGTCCCTGCCACTGCTTCTTCTTCGCCAGGGTCCACGGCGGTGTGGTGGCCGGGTCGAAGGTGTGGGTGGCGGTGGAGAGGGTGGGCACGAGGTAGGTTCCCTGGGCGAGCATGAGGTCGATGATCTCGTCGTCGAGCTGGTAGCCGTGCTCGATGCTGTCGACGCCTGCGCGCAGGGCGTTGAGGATTCCGCCGCGGCCCTGCGCGTGGGCGGCGACCCGTTTGCCGCGGTGGGCACGGGCCACCCCGACGATGGCCCGGATCTCCTCTTCGGTGAAGCCCTCGTCGTCCGGTTGGTCGGTGGGGCTGCCGACCCCTCCGGTGGCCGCGATCTTGATGAGGTCGGCGCCCTGCCGGAGGAGGTTTCGTGCCTCGCGGCGGCATTCGGCCACACCGTCCGCGATACGGCTGACGGAGGCTTCGACCGGACCGTTGTCGTCCGGCATCCGGAAGTCGCCGTGGCCGCCGGTGGTCGACATCATGGCCACGGCCACCCGCAGACGCGGTCCCGCGACGAGGCCGCGGTCGACCGCCTGTTTGAAGCCCGCGTCGAGTCCCGCCAGGTCGCGGGCCGTTGTCACGCCCGACATCAACGTGACGAGGAGCCTCGGGGTGGTGAGATACGTGCGCAGGGAGGCCGGCATCGCGGCGAGTGCTACGCGGCTCATCTCGCCGCCGGGTGCGGCGAGGTGCACATGGCAGTCGATGAAGCCGGGCAGGATCGTGCCGTCCTGGGCGTCGATCACAGCCGCTCCTGCCGGGGGCCGGGGCGCGTCGGTCTCCGGGCCCGCCCAGGCGATGCGGCCGTCGACGACGTGGACCGTGGCGCCCGGTACGGGCGCGGTGCCGGTGCCGTCGATGAGCACGCCGTTGCGGATGACGAGGTCGTGCGAGGTCTTGTCGTTCATCGGGACCAGAACTTCCTTCGGTGCGCTGTGCGAGTAGTCGGACGGGTTGTCGGAGCGTGGAGTCGCAGGGACGGCGGTCAGGGGCCGAGGCTGCTGGTCAGCGGCTTCGCGATGGCGGTTCTGTCCCGGGCGTAGGGCCGGTACAGGGCTGCTGAGGCCAGCCCGTTGGCGGCGGTAAGCAGGACGGTGACGGCCAGCAGGGCCCTCTGCAGCCCGATGGTGTCGCCGAGGTGTCCGACGAGCAGCGCGTACCCGGCATAGGCGAGGGCTTCGACGGTCGTGACGGATACCGCGAAGGCGAGGGCGCGCAGTTCGGGACGGACGACCGCCATGATGAGCGGGCGGTTGACGACCGGGACCTGGCCCTGGAGAAGGCCGAGAAGCGCGAAGAGCACGGCGTAGACCGCGATGCCGCCGCCCCAGTCCACCTGTGTGGTCACGAACGCGACAACGGAGAAGGCGAGTTGGCCGGCCTGAAGCATGACGATCCGTCCACTGCGGGGCCGGAGTCGGTGCACGCGGTCGTTGACCCTGCCACCGAGGACGGTGCCGGTGAGGTAGCCGACAGCAAACGGAAGGGCGACGATCGAGGCGGTCGCTGTGGAGAAGCCGCGTTCCTCGACCAGGAAGACCACGCCGAAACTCATGATGACGTTCTGGCCGGAGCAGAGTCGCTGCACGAGGATCAGGCGGAAGGTCCCGGTGGCGAGCAGTTCCCGCAGACCGCTGCGCACGGATCGGGCTTTGCTCTCGATGGCGTCGAGAGCGGGGCGAATCTCGTCCTCGGCCGGGTCGGGGTCGTCCAGCAGCATCAGGATGAGCAGACCGACCACCAGGCATATCGTGCCCGAGGCGATGTATCCGTAACGCCATCCGTCGGCGCTGTGGGAGAGCAGGCCGAAGAGCGGTGCGCTCAAGCCCGCGATGAGGGCGACGCCTCCGTACAGGAGTCCGGTCGCGCCGCCGCGACGGCTGTCGCCGTAGATGTCTCCGAGAATCTCCAGCGCGATGGGGCCGGCACCGGCGAAGCCCGCTGCCGCGATGGCGTAGAGGAGGACGAACTGTGTGAAGGAGGTGGAGAAGCCGGCGGCAATGACCCAGATGCCCCAGAAACCGGAGCAGGTGGCCAGGACCACCTTGCGCGAGTACCTGCGAGCGAGGAGGACCCAGGGGATGCCGGAGACCATACCGACCACCTTGCCCACCGCGACGATGGTGCCCAGGGCAGACGAAGTGAGCCCCATGGCCTCACGCATGAGGGGAAACAAGACGGTCACCACGCTGCTCTCGGCGTTGTCCATCGCCGTGGACGCGGTCAGCAAAGTGAGGTTCTTCCTGCGTTTGCCTCGGCCGGGCGGGGAGGACGCGGCAGCTGTGTCCGTGGTCATGGGATCCCTCTCGATGAATGCAGCCGTTGTCAGGCCGGCGAGCTGGTGAGGGTGGACGGGAGATGCTTCACGAACCGTGATTTCAAGGGGTGGCCGCCCGCGCCAGGACTGCACGGGCGTAGAGGTCACCGACGTCATGGCCACCTGGCGGAAGGTCCGCCTGCAGCGGAGACAGATCCGTGCAACCGATGACGAAGGCGTCCCCGGCCGCTGCCCAGGGAGCGGCCGCGAGGGTACGGAACCGCACCCGGGCCGCATGGGTTCGGCCCGCCTTGACCAGCGTCACGCACTCCTGGATTCGCGCCTGGACGTGCTGGTCCGGGTAGACGGGGGTCAGGCCGGCAGCGGTCAGAGCCTGGTGGAGACCGCCCGCTCCGCGGGTGCCGTCGGTGACGGCGAGAGCGGGTCGTTGTACGCCGGCGGCGCACAGTTGCTCGACCACCGCCGTCAGCATGTCGACCACCGGGATGGCGACCGCCTCCGCGATCTCGTCGAGGAAGGCCTGGGTCGTGAGGGACGGAACTGCGATCACCTCGGACCCGGCCCGCTCGAGCCGTCGGGCGACGCGTTGAAGTGCCGGGACGGGGCTGGGTCCGCCCTCCAACAGGTGAGCGAGTCTGCTGGGAACGTCCGGGCTCGACAGCAGCATCACTTCGGGGTGCCCGCTGTCGCTGTCGGCCTTGGTCAGTCCGACGAGGCGGGCGTAGAAATGCGCGCAGGCCAGGGGACCCAGACCGCCGACGATGCCGACCTTCTTCCACCGGGTGGGCATGGCGGGACATCCTTTCGGAGGGTGTCAGGCAAGGAAGGCGAGGCTGTGCGCGATGCCGTTGCGCTGGATCTCGGATGTGCCGGTGAGGATGCGGAACATGCGGATCTTTCGGAAGAGGTACTCGATCTCGTTGCCCTGGGTGAGTCCTTCCTTGCCGTGGATCTGTACGGCTTCGTCGAGGATGCGGAAGGCGGACTCGGCGACGAACAACTTGCACATGAAGGCTTCGGTACGGACATCCGCGCCGCGGTCGAGGGCCGCGAGCGCGGCGTACGTCATGGAGCGGGCGGCGTAGAGCTCGGTGGCCATGTCGGCGACCTTGTGCTGGATGGCCTGGAGCATCAGCAGCGGCTGGCCGGCGACCTTGCGGTGGCGGGTGCGCTGCAGGGTGAGATCGAGGGCCCGCCGGGTCGCGCCGAGGGCGGTCGGGCAGTGCAGGAGTCGGTTGACGGTGACCCTGCCGAGGGCGATCCGCATGCCCTTGCCCTCCTCCCCCAGCAGGTTCTCCGCGGGGATACGGCAGTTCTCCAGGACGATGTCGCTCTCGATGTGCTCGCCCGACATGGGCGTCGCCCCGTCCTCGACCCGGCAGCCGGGGCTGTCCAGGTCGACGAGGAAGGCCGAGAAGAGCGGTTTGTCGCCCTCGGTCTCGCCTGTGCCTGCCATGCGGGCGACGACGATGGCGAAGTCCGCGAAGGGGCCGGCGGAGGAGAAGACCTTGTGGCCGTCGAGGAGGTAGCTGTCGCCGTCGCGTCGGGCGGTGGTTCGCATGGACCGGACGTCGGAGCCGGCGTCGGTCTCGGTGAGCGAGAAGCAGCAGGCGCGTTCGCCGCGGACCACGGGGAGGAAGTGGGTCTTCAGCTGCTGTTCGGTGGCGTGCCGCAGGATGTCTCCGGCTCGCAGGGGGCCGCCCATGTCGCCGAGCACGCTGTGGCCCAGGACCCGGCCGCCGGCCCCGATCTCCTCCTTGAGGGCGGCGAGTTGGGTGTAGGTGAGGTTCTGGCCGCCGTGTTCCTCAGGAAGGTGGATGCCGTAGAAGCCGAGTTCGCGGCTGCGCTGCCAGACGGGTTCCAGGTCGGCGCGGGTGAGCCTGGTGGCGGGGGTGATGCCGCGGTCGCGCTCGTAGTCGGCGAGCTCGCCTTCCAGGTAGTTGCGGAGTTTGTCGACGAGGGCGGCAAGGTGCGGGTCGTCGTAGGTGGGGCGCAGGGAAAACGTCACGGGGGTTTCTCCTCGGTCCGGGGGCGGCGGGTCAGTTCACGCGGCGGGCGGCGCCTGCCCAGAACGGTTCGCGAACGGCCCTGCGGTCGAGCTTGCCGTTGCGGTTGTGGGGCAGTTCGGCCACGAAGTCCACGGTCCGGGGCTTCTTGAGGCGGTCCAGTCGCTGCGCGCAGAACTCGATCAGCTCTTCCTCGCTCGCGCCTCGGCCTTCGTGCGGCACGACGACGGCTTTCACCGCTTCGCCCCACCTCTCGTCGGGGATGCCGATGACGCATGCCTCCCGGACAGCGGGGTGTTCGTACAGGGCGCCCTCGACCTCGGTGCAGTAGATGTTGAAGCCACCCGAAATGATCATGTCCTTCTTGCGGTCGACGATGAAGAGGAAGCCGTCCTCGCGCATCCAGGCCAGGTCACCGGTGTGGACCCAGCCGCCCCGGAAGGCCTCGGCCGACAGCTCCGGCTCCTGCCAGTACTCGCGGACGCAGTCGGGACCGCGGACGATCACCTCGCCGACGGCGCGCGGTGCGAGTTCCTGGCCGGCCTCGTCGACGACCCGTATCTCGGTGTCGTACGAGGCCCGGCCGCACGACTGGAGCAGCTCGGGGTCGTCGGTGACGGCCCGGGCGATCTCGGCGCCGGTCAGTCCCGCGACGACGCTGGTGGTCTCGCCCAGGCCGTATCCCTGCGCGACGATCGGGCCGAACAGGGCGACGGCGTCCCTCAGCCGCTGGGGCGATACGGGGGCGCCGCCGATACGGACGCTGGTCAGGCTCGACAGGTCGCGATCTGCCACTCCGGGGTGGGCCAGCACCATGTTGAGCATGGCCGGTACCAGGAAGGTGGCGGTGATGCGCTCCTTCTCGACCGCGTCCAGGAACGCCTCGGCGCTCCAGGTCGGCAGGACGTAGGTGGTCGAACCTCCGAAGACGCCGGCCAGCAGGCCCATTCCGGTGGCGTGGGTGATGGGGCCACAAGCGAGATACCGGGTGCCGGGCCGCGGCCGCGACTCGTCGCTCATCAGTTGCTTGCGCATGTTCGCCAGCCGGTTCCCGACGGTCTGCACGGCCGCCTTGAGGGCGCCGGTGGAACCGGAGGTGAAGTTCAGGACCGCAGGGGTGTCCTCGGTGATCTCGACCGCAACCGGAGCAGGGGCGCCCTCGGACAGCAGATCGGCGTAGGTCAGGACGGCCTGGTCGGTGGCCGGAGCGGCATCGATCAGTACCGGTACGCAGTCCGTCCCCGCCTCCGCGATCGCGGCCAGCGCGTCCTCGCGGTGCGCGGCGTCGAAGATCAGCATCCGCACCGGGGCATAGCGCAGGATGTGGGCGATCTCCCCGCGGCCGAGTCGCGCGTTGATCGGCGCCCGCATCAGCCCCGCCTTGTAGAGGGCGAACTCGACCTCCACCAGCTCACCCCGGTTCCAGGCGAGGGAGGCGACCGCGTCGCCGGGGCGCAGGCCGCGGGAGATCAGTGCGGAAGCCAGGCGATTGGCAGCGTGGTCGAACTGTTCGAAGGTCCAGGCGCGGTCTCCGCAGACGAGTGCGCTCTCGTCGGGCCAGTAGCGGGCGCTGCGGGTGAGATAGGTGCCGAGGTTCATGGACGTACTCCAGAGCCGGGAACAGCACGCCTCCACCAGTTGGAGACACGCTGAATGTTTCCGAACAGCTTGTTCGGTAACGTGTGAAGTGTCAAGAGTCGCCTAGACTCATCCGCGATCACCGGCGCAGAGCGACGAGGGGGACCAATGGCTGAGGACAGGCGCACACGGCGCACCCGCAGGGCCTTGAACACGGCTCTGGTGGAGCTGGTGCTGGAGCGCGGTTTCAGCTCGCTCACGGTGGAGGACATCACCGAGCGCGCCGACGTCGGCCGGGCCACGTTCTACAGCCACTTCCGGGACAAGGAGGATCTCTTCGCACGGGTGACGGGAAACCTCCTGGACGAGCTCGCCGAGCGGCTGCGCCCCGCGATGGCAGACAGCCCGGTCGGCTTCACCGGCAAGCCCGTCCTGGAGATGCTGCGGCACGCCCGCGACGAGCGCGACGTCTACCGGATCGTTCTGCGCGGCGAAGGCGACGGCAAGCCGCTCCAGATGTTCATGGACACCCTCGCGCAAGCGACCGCCGAGGAGTTCCGGGACCGCGCAGAACGAAACGCGGTCGAGCCGAGAATCGACCCCGGTCTCCTCGCCCGCGTCTGGGTGGGCGAACAGATCGCCGTCCTGCGATGGTGGGCGGAGCAGGAGACACCGCCGATTCCGGCCGAAGACGTCGTACGCATGCTGCTCGACCTGGGCCTGCACGGCCGGTATTGGGCCAGCGGCTTCGACGCACCGACCTCCTGAAGAAGCGCAGGTGCGGGTCTCCCTCGCTGCCGGCACCCGATGGCAGAACCACCACCCGGGCAGCCGACAGATCGTGCATTCGACGGCAGTGAACGCCTTCACACCCGATTGCTGCGGCTGATCGCCGCGCTCCGCCATGAGGAGTACACGCACACCCAGGTACTCCGGCCTCAGGCCTGAGAGGGCATCCGATCAACGTCCGTACCGCTGTGACGGGGAAGTCCGTTTCGATGCGCCCGGTAGCCAAGTAGAGGGCTACAGCCTGCCGGACCGCTCACCAGCGGTCCCAGTGCAGGACCTGCTCGCGCGGGATCCGTCGGGCGGGGCGGAAGTTGGTGCCGACGGTGTACGCGACCGGGATGAAGGCGGCCTGCATGACCTCCGCGTACGGAATGCCGAGCGCCTCCGCGAACTCCCGCTCCAGCGGCAGGTTTCCGGTCGTCCACACGGTGCCGAGGCCGCGCTCGCGGGCGGCCAGCATGAAGCTCCACGCGGCGGGCAGGATCGACCCCCAGGTGCCGGCCTGGTGGGTGACGGAGAGGCCCTCGGTGCGCCCCTCGACGCAGGGGATGACGTAGGCGGGTACCTCGTGCAGATGCCGGTACAGGTGCTCGACGCCCGTGTACACCCGCTGCATCACGCCCGGCGCGACCTCGGCCCGGCGCACGTCCCGGTCGGGCAGCGGCTGGTGGGCCTCCGGGACCCCCGGACTCGCCCGCCACAGGTCGGCGAGGACGGCCCGGCGGACCGGGTCGGTGACGATGACGAAGTGCCAGCGCTGCCGGTTGCGGCCGGTGGGCGCCTGGACGGCGAGGTCGACGCACTCCTCCAGGAGTGCACGGGGCACCGGCCGGGTGAGGTCGAGCCGGTGGCGGACAGCCCGGGTGGTGGAGAGCAGGGTGTCGGAAGCGAGACCGAGGTTCATGCGTTGAGCTTCGTACGGACCGAACGGGGGCGGGAAGTCCCGGCTTCCATTGAGTGGAACCCGACGAAAAGACAGGGGCAGGGAGTTGGGCGAGAGCGTGGCAGGACGGCTCTTTTCAGTGCTGGACGCCTTCGAGGGCGGCGGTCCGGCGGCGCTGCGGCTCACCGACATCGCGGCCCGCACGGGGCTCCCGGCGCCGACGGCGTTGCGCCTGGTGCGGGAGCTGGTGGCGTGGGGCGGTCTGGAGCGGGGCGCGGACGGCAGGTACCGGCTCGGGCTCCGGCTTCGGGTGCTCGGCGCGGCGGCGCCCTGCCCGCGCGGACTCCTCGACGCGGCGCTCCCGGCGCTGCGGGCGCTGGGCACCCGCACCGGCGGTCACCCGGATCTGGCGGTGCTCTCCGCCCCGTCGGCCGACGGGGTGCTGTGCCTGGTGAGCGGGGAGCGGCCACCGCCGCACGCGACGGCGTACGGGAAGGTGCTGCTCGCCATCCCGCCGGCGGAACTGCCCCGGCACACCCGGCACACTGTGACCTCCCCGGGTGTCCTCTCCGGCCAGCTCGCCCGGATCCGGGCAGCGGGTCTCGCGGTCTGCGCCGAGGAATTCCGGCTGGGCGAGGTGTCGGTGGCCGCTCCGGTGCGGGGCCCGGTGGGGACGATCGCCGCGCTGGGCGTAACCGTCCCCACCGGCGTACCCCTGGACCGGGTGGTGGCGGCGGTCCGGGCGGCGGCTACGCAGGTACGGCCTCCGAAGCCGTCACCGTCACCATGACGACTGCCTCCAGGAGCTTGACCCGGACCAAGTCGTCAGGGGCCTTCGACCTCCGCCGTGGCGTCGTCTTCGTCATCCGAGAGGCAAGTCATGTTCCTGGGGCGCGGGGCCCGGATGCCGCGCGCCCACGATGCGCAGTGCGGTGTCGCCGTAGTGATAGGCGAGTTGGTCAACGGAGAACTCGCCGCCCTCGTGGAACCAGCTGGACACACCGATACCCATGTCGAGGATCGAGTACGAGGCAATTCTGGCCGACCGCACGCAGAAGGCGCCCTCGGCCACACCCCGCTCGATGAGTTCGCGAAAGCGGCGCTCGTAGTCGCTTCGGCGGCTGAGCACCCGGTCCTGGTCGGCCTGCTCCAGGCTGCCGATTTCGCGGTTGCCGACGAAGGCTTCCAGACGATGGCGCGCGTGGTAGCGGATGTGCGCCTCAGTGGAGCGGCGCAACTGCTCGCGCACGTCGTCGGTACCGGCGACGGCCGCCGCATTGTCCGCGATGAGCTGGTCCATCGTGTCGATCATGATCTCGGCCAGCAACTCGTGCTTGGACGCCACGTGTTTGTAGAGGCTCGGGCCACGGATACCGACCGCGGCTCCGATGTCGGTCATCGTGGTGGACCGGTACCCCTGTGAGGCGAAGAGCCGGAGCGCGGCCTGCCGGATCGCCGACCTTCGGTCGACGGTGGGTGCGCCCTCCGGCCGCGTGGGCCGGTGCGCCCGCTCGTACGGTCCGCCCTGCGCTGTACTCACGTGGACTCCTGAAGCTATCAATGATTAGCCGGAAATGTGCCCCATGGAACAGTCACTATAGCCCGCAGTCTTGACACGTTCATCCCTCAACCCTTGTGATGGCTAATGGTCATTAGCCTAGCTCTGGAGTGAACGTGTCCATCGGGTTCGAGATCGACGAGAGGGTCGCCGGCATCGCCCGGCGCACCACAGACTTCGTACGGGATGTAGTGCTCCCGGAAGAGCAGGCGTGCGACGGGAACGTCCATGCCGGACCGGAGCCGCTCCGCCACCGACTCCAGGAAGCGGCTCGTGCCGCAGGGCTGCTCGGCCCGCATGTCGGCGTGGAGTGGGGTGGACTGGGGCTGGATCTCTGCGGGCAGGCGGTGGTGTTCGAAGCGGCCGGGTACTCGCTCCTCGGACCGCTCGCGCTCAACTGCGCGGCACCCGACGAAGGCAACATGCACCTGCTCGAAGTGGTGGCCACCGAAGAGCAGCAGGCTCGGTATCTGCGCCCGCTGGCCGCCGGTGAGGTGCGCTCCTGCTTCGCGATGACCGAGCCGGCTCCCGGCGCGGGATCCGACCCGCGTGCGCTGGCCACGACCGCGACGAGGATCGAGGGCGGCTGGCGGATCGACGGTCACAAGTGGTTCATCAGCGGGGCGGACGGCGCCGCGTTCGCGATCTGCATGGCCCGCACCAGCGGCAGCCCCGGTGACGCGGGCGGCGCGACGATGTTCCTCGTCGACGCCGACAACCCGGGCATGAAGATCGTCCGGAACATCGACACCTTGGACCAGGGCCTGTTCGGCGGTCACAGCGAGATCGTCTTCGCGGGCTGCGAGGTCGCCGACAGCGCCGTGCTGGGCGCCGTGGACCAGGGCTTCACCTACGCCCAGGTGCGCCTGGGACCCGCGCGAATGACGCACTGCATGCGCTGGCTCGGGGTGGCGCGGCGCGCGCAGGACATCGCCCTGGAACGGGCGGCCGGCCGCTCGGCCTTCGGCCAACCGCTGGCCGAGCTGGGCATGGTGCAGCAGATGCTCGCCGACTCGGAGATCGACATCGAGACCAGCCGGGCGGTGCTGTGGCGTGCCTGCTGGGAACTGGACCAAGGGCGCTCGGCCGCCCAGCACACCTCGATCGCCAAGACGTATGTCTCCGAAGCGGTGAACCGCGTCGTGGACCGGGCCGTACAGGTGTGCGGCGCCCTGGGCATTTCGGCGGACGCCCCACTGTCGCGGCTGTACCGGGAGGTGCGTCCGTTCCGCATCTATGACGGGCCCTCCGAGACCCACCGCTGGGCGATCGCCAAGCGCGCGGTGCGGGCGGCGAACGAGCGGCGGGCCGCATCGTGACCACGCCCGAGACGTCGGAATCGGATGTGGTCGGCGTCGATGTTCCCGCTCTTCAGCGCTACTTCCTGCGCCATGCCCCTGGGTGCACGGGCCCGTTGAGTCTGGAACTGCTGCACGGCGGGCGCTCCAATCTCACCTACGCCGTGACCGATGGGCCGCACCGCTGGGTGCTGCGCCGGCCGCCGCTGGGGGTGCTGACACCGACCGCGCACGACATGGATCGCGAATACCGCGTCGTCGCAGCGCTCGGCGGCACGGGGGTCCCCGTCGCCCGAGCCGTGTTGTCCTGCCGGGACCCCGAAGTGATCGGAGCACCCTTCTGCGTCGTCGACTACGTGGAGGGAGCGGTCCTGCGTGACGGTGACGAGGCCGCCGCCCTGCCAGCCGCCGACGTCCGGGGTGCAGCGGAAGCACTTGTGGACGCTCTGGTCGCACTGCACTCGGTCGACGCCGACGCAGTCGGGCTCGGCGACTTCGGCCGCCCCCAGGGCTATCTCGAACGCCAGGTGCGACGCTGGCGCGGCCAGTGGGACAAAGTCGCCACGCGGGCGCTTCCCGGCCTCGACGTACTGCACGGCCGACTCGCCCGCGCGGTGCCCACGAGCGGCGCCGCGGCGATCGTCCACGGCGACTACCGTCTGGACAACACCATCCTGGCGCCCGGCGACCTTGGGCGGATCGCGGCGATCGTCGACTGGGAGATGGCCACGCTCGGCGATCCCCTCGCCGACCTCGGGATGCTGCTCATGTACTGGGACCCGACGTGCGAACCGGTCCTCGGGGCACGCCACGTCCCGACGGCCAATCCCGGTTTCCCCTCGGGGCACGAACTCGCCGAGCGATACGCCGCGAAATCCGGCCGGGACCTCACAGACCTGGCCTTCTACCAGGCCCTCGGCTGCTTCAAACTCGCCGTCATCGCGGAGGGCATCCACGCCCGCTACCTCGCCGGACAGACCGTGGGCGCCGGATTCGAGCGAGTCGGCACCGCAGTGCCCGCCTTGCTGCACTCAGGCCTGGAACTGCTGCCGTGACCGCTGACGCACGCAACGAAGGAGATTTCATGCAGGACCGACTGTCCGGACAGATCGCGCTGGTCACCGGTGCGACAGGCGGCATAGGCAGTGCTGTCTCGCGTCGCCTGGCCGCCGAGGGCGCCACGGTGGTGGTGACCGACGTGGATGCCCGCCGCTGCGAGGAGCTGGTGAAGGAGCTGACAGCCGACGGTGCGCGGGCCCTGAGCCACCCTCTCGACGTGAGCGACGAACAGGCCTGGAGCGACGCGGTCGAGCGGGTGGTCACCGACCTCGGCGGTCTGTCCGTGCTGGTCAACAACGCGGGCATCGCGGAGATGCGGACCGTGGAAACGGAGACGCAGGAGTCCTGGGACAGGGTCATCTCGGTCACCCAGGGCGGTGTCTGGCTCGGCATGAAGCATGGCGGGCCCGCGATCGAACGCTCCGGTGGTGGCTCGATCATCAACGTCGCGTCGATCTTCGGAACGGTCGGCGGCTTCGGAAGCCAGTTCTCGTACCACGCCGCGAAGGGCGCGGTTCGGCTGATGACGAAGAACGCCGCGCTGCATTGGGCCCCGCGCGGCATCCGCGTCAATTCGATCCACCCCGGCTTCATCGAGACGCACCTCTCCCGCGAGTTGTGGAAGGGCACGCCCCGGCACACCGCGATGGTCGAGGGCACCCCCATGGGCCGGTTGGGCAGGCCCGACGAGGTCGCGGGAGCGGTGGCATTTCTCGCTTCGGACGACTCCAGTTTCGTCACGGGGTCCGAGCTGTACGTGGACGGCGGCTGGACGGCGCGCTGACGACAGGAATGGGGGGCGCGGCAGTTT